>CAJQIK010000130.1 GCA_905478365.1 uncultured Burkholderiales Genera incertae sedis bacterium | reverse complement strand
GCGTTCAAGAACAAAATAAAGTTTTTATGCCATCTGATTACCGAAGAGTAATTCTGGCAACTAACATCGCTGAAACATCTTTGACAATTCCGAAGATTCAATTCGTTATTGACACTGGATTAGCACGAGTTAAGCGTTACAGCTATCGCAACAAGGTTGAAATGCTGCGAGTCGAGAAGGTATCTCAGGCGTCTGCAAATCAGCGTTCTGGCAGAAGCGGAAGAGTGATGGATGGTGTTTGCGTGAGGTTGTATTCCCAGGAGGATTTCGAACAACGTATGGTTCATGAAGAACCTGAAATTCTGAGATCGTCCTTGGCTACCGTGATACTGCGCATGTCTGCGCTCGGTTTAGATGAACCGGAGAAATTTCCTTTCATTGACTCACCAATACCCCGTGCCTTGGCCGATGGGTATCAATTGCTCGAGGAGCTTGGGGCGATTAATCGCAAAAGACGTCTGACATCAATCGGAAAAAAATTATCAAGGATACCTGTCGACCCTCGGGTAGCACGAATGATTTTAGCGAGTAACGAATTGGGCTGCCTGAGTGAAGTGCTCAAATTAGCAGCAGCGCTATCTGTTCAAGATCCAAGAGAGCGAGAGTATGCTTTACACGATGAGAGTACACCTAAGAATGGACAAAAAATCAATTCCGATTTTTTGTCCTTATTATCACTATGGTCTTGGTTCCAAGAGATATTCGAGAAGAAACCAGGTAAACGAAAGCTGAAAGAGATCTGTTTGCGTCACCATGTATCACTTGTGCGGATGTTCGAGTGGCGAGAGCTTTATAATCAGCTCAAGTCAATGACGATTGAGATGGGATTCAAAGTGAATGAACATTCGGGCCGCGGTTCTCATATTCATCGATCTTTGCTTACGGGATTGTTAGGGAATATTGGTTTTCGTAGTGATGAAAAAGGGGTCTACTACGGAGCGCGTGGCATCAAATTCCATATACACCCGGGATCTGGGCTAAGAAGCGCCAAACCGAAGTGGATATTGGCCTCTGAGCTGGTGGAGACATCGCGACTTTATGCCAGGGGTGTTGCTGAAATTGACGTCGACTGGATCGAGCCTATAGCTAAGCACTTGACGCATTCCAGTTATCATGACCCTCGATGGTCAAAAACTACTGGTAACGTTGTAGCAACGGAACGAGTAACTCTATATGGTCTCGTCATTGTCCCCAAACGCCAAGTTAATTATGGCCCCATTAATCCGATGGAGGCGCGAGAAATTTTTATTCGTAATGCTTTGGTCCAAGGTGAAGTTAGAAAATTACCTCCATTTTTAAAACACAATATAGATTTATTGGCATCCTTGGAAAGTGTTGAGGTGCGCTCAAGAAGGTATGATCTTTTAGTAGATGATTCTGTAATCTTTTCTTTTTTTGACGAGAAAATTCCAGAGGATATTTGTAACTGGGCTTCATTCGAGAAATGGCGCCAGCAAATTGAGAAAGAAAACAAAAGATATTTATTTTTATCTAAATCACTTTTAGTCAGAAAAGAAATTGAGTCCGAAACGTTCGATTTATATCCCGACACTATTGCGATGAATGGTTGTGAATTCAGGCTTGAGTATCGCTTCGAACCCGGACATATTTTGGATGGGGTAACCCTTAAAGCACCCATTGAGCTATTGAATAAAGTTGATCAAGCTAAAACTGAATGGTTAGTGCCAGGGTTGATTAGAGATAAAGTTTCCCGGGTTATAAAAGATCTGCCAAAGTCGATTAGAAAAAAGATTTTTCCTGTGTCTCAGTTTGTTGATGAAATCGTAGGGGATCTTCAACCCAGAGAAAACTCTTTATATGACTTAATAATAAGAGGCGTTAATGAGATTCATGGTGAAGAAATAACGCGAGAGATTTTTCAAGATCGTAATCTACCTGTTCATTTACAGATGAATTTTATGGTGATTGACGAGCTTGGCGTTGAGATTGAGTCTGGTCGAGATTTGGCGGCGCTTCAAAAAAACTTAGGAGTTAAGGCGGCTGAAAAATTTAGCTCTCAGATAGCTGGTGAGTTTAATAAAACCGGAATAACAACGTGGAACTTTGGAGAGCTTCCAAAAAGAGTTGAGATGTCACATCAGGGCAAATCGGTGGTTGGATTTCCATGCCTCAAAGATGAAAAGGATTCTGTTTCAATGATCCTCGCCGATACTGAAATGGAGGCTGAAATGGTTACAGTCGGTGGACTTAAGCGATTATTCCGATTAATTATGAGGGAACAATTTAAGTTCATTGCAAAAAAATGGATAGAGTTACCCCGGGCATCGCTTCAATATGCGTCCTTACTAAAAGAACAATCTGTGCCTCTAGGACAGCTTTCGGTCCAGGAAAGATTGAACGAACAACTTTTAGCAGCTACCAGTTCGCAGGCACTTTTTCAGGGTGATACATTAATTCGGAGCGAGGGTGACTTTACCGATGCCTTAAAGAAAGCGAAACCTCAGATTGTTGTGGTCGCAGCTCAAATTAATCGAGTTGTAAATCATATTCTTGAGTCATATTCGAAAGTGCTTCAAAAACTGCCTTCGAATGATAGTCAGTCGGTTCGAATCTTCAGCCAGCATGTGAATGCGCATCTTTATGCAATGTTATCTCCGGATTTTATTGCGGATACGCCTTATGTTTATCTGGAAAATTTTCCACGTTACTTAGAGGCTGTTTGTTGCCGTATTGATAAGTTTAGGTCAGATCCGACGCGTGACGAGGCGTGGCAGGGGCAAATAACGATTTTTGAAGCTCAGATAGATAAAGCAATTGAGCTTAGTGTGAGCTCCAAACAAAGGAAGAGTCTAATCGAGATTCGATGGTCGCTTGAGGAACTTAGAGTTTCATTGTGGGCGCAACAACTTAAAACTCTTTACCCGATTTCTTTTAAGCGAGTCGAAAGGGCCTTAGCTGATGCGTTATCCAATGCTTGAGCTTTTTACGTGACAACGTCTTAAGTCATCTTCATGAGTCGCTGTATTACTGACGTTCCGTATACGATCAGTTCAATAATTATGGATATATTTATGATGAGAGAAAATTAAAAGTGTCTAAAATGCTTTATATAGGTTTGGCGTGTGTTTTATTTGCTTTTGCTGCTCCGGTGATCGCATTCGAGTTTGTCGTGCTTGGAGATATGCCCTACGGCGATGAACCGGTGATTGAGGAACAATATCGGAAGTTAATAGAGCATGTTAATCAGGAGAATCCTGATTTCGTAATCCATTTAGGTGATACTAAAAGTGGTTCTACGTTATGCTCTGATGAGTTCTATACTCGCCAAAAAGCGCTTTTTTCGATATTCACGGCGCCGCTGTTATACACCCCAGGTGATAACGAGTGGACAGATTGTCACCGCAGTAATAACGGCGGCTATGATCCATTAGACCGACTTAAAATGTTGAGGCAAGTCGTTTTTGATGATAGTTACTTCGAGCAGAGCGCGCTTCTTGGATTGCAGAGCCAGGGAGCTTTGATGAGGGAGTTCTCAGACTTTATTGAGAATCAAATGTGGATATCTTCTGGGACGTTATTTTTGTTAATTCATGTGGTTGGAAGTAACAATAATATGGATTCTGGCACCTCAATCGGAGAGCGTGAGTTTTTACTAAGAGAGAAAGCTAATCAACATTGGATTCATAGGGCATTTGATCTTCTTCAGGAGGATCGGATACATGATCTTGTGGTCGTTTTCCATGGCGACCCGTTTGTTGACTGGATGATGCCGCAACCATCTTTGATGTACTCGGGATTTTTAGAGACAGTTGGGACCACTTTATTTGAAAAGGCTAAAACAACGGATAAGAAAATTCTCTTTATCCATGGAGACACCCATCAGTACACATGGAATCACCCATTCTTTGCAGCCGGACACTTACGCGGAAATGTATCTCGTTTGGTTGTGCCAGGTGCTGGAGATATGCGAGCAGTAAAGATCAGCATTCAGAGAGAGAGTGAAGATTACTACATTCTAGATATGATCGAGTAGCGGAAACGCTTGTGACTGCTTGTGCCTTTTGTTGTGACGTTGCTAATATGAGTTTAATGCTTTACTTCAATGAAATCTGATCAGTTACACTTGCCTTTGCATTTGATAACCCTCTGGGCGCAGTTGATTTCGTCGAAACTTTGTTTTGCTATAAAACTGTAATCCCCTCCAGAGTGAAAGACGCCAGCGCCGTTGCATTGTAGGCGTTTAGTAGCAAATTTTGGAGCAGATAACCATCGCACATTTGCGCATCCCGGATTGCCGGTACCAAATTGGATGCCCAATTGGTAACTTCCACAGAGCCCGGATCGATGCGTTACATCACCTTCAATTTTCCATTGTCCATCATCTCGTAACCAGGCTTTTACAGTTCCGAAATTGAAGTCCATTCGCGCTGCTTGAGTTCCTCCTAGATCACTGGATAACTGACCCTCAGACGATAGAACACGCAGTTCTTCTGCGGACACCGCAGATTTGGCCCCGAACATC
>CAJQIK010000129.1 GCA_905478365.1 uncultured Burkholderiales Genera incertae sedis bacterium | reverse complement strand
CGGGATGGACCCGTGAGCATGCGGAATTAGAGCGTGTCGTCGTGAACTACAGGGAGTTCTTAAGAATCGATCTGTCCATCGCGGAAGCTAGAGATTTACTTAATGACCCCGATATGAGTGAGATGGCTAGATCGGAAATTCTCGAAGGCGAAGAGAGGCAGCGTTGTCTTGAAGGTGTTTTGCAAAAAGCCTTATTACCCAAAGATCCTAATGATGGTCGAAACGTATTTTTAGAAATAAGAGCAGGAACTGGCGGTGATGAATCGGCACTGTTTGCTGGTGATTTGCTTAGGATGTATTTGAAATACGCCGAGAAGTGCCACTGGTCAACGGAAATTATTTCACAGAATGAATCTGATTTAGGTGGATACAAAGAAGTTGTAGTGAAAATTAGCGGTGACAATGTCTACTCCCAATTAAAGTTTGAGTCTGGAGGTCACCGAGTCCAGAGAGTACCTGAAACAGAGACGCAGGGTAGAGTGCATACCAGTGCATGTACAGTTGCGGTTTTACCTGAGCCAGATCAGTTAAAAGATGTTGAAATTAATCCGAGTGAACTTCGGATTGACACGTATCGAGCTTCTGGAGCTGGGGGCCAGCATATTAATAAGACGGATTCCGCTATACGAATCACTCACCTTCCTACCGGTTTGGTTGTGGAGTGTCAGGAGGGCCGTTCGCAGCATAAAAATAAGGCTCAAGCATTATCGGTATTAGCTGCTAAATTGAATGCGCAGCAAGCCCAAGAGCATCAAGCAAAAGAAGCTGCAACTCGAAAGACGCTTATAGGTAGTGGGGATAGGTCAGAGAGAATTCGGACTTATAATTTCCCCCAAGGTCGATTGACCGAGCATAGGATTAACTTGACGCTGTACAAGCTATCTCAAATTATGGAGGGCGAGTTAGATGAAGTTGTTGACAATCTCCTCTCTGAGCATCAAGCCGAACTACTAGCAATGGCGTCAGAGTAGTTAAAAACTAAGCCATCGAATTATGATGAAATTAGATTCAATGGAATCTGACATCAATAGCCTGACTCAAACGCTCGGTATATCCAGACCTGAAGCCATTAGAGAGATAAAAATTTTATTCGGTTATGCGAATAATTTAGACCCAGTGGAGTTGATTAAAGAGCCGGATGTCATGCGAGATCCTATAAAATTAAAAAAATATAGAAGGATCTTTAATGATCGACTTACAGGAAAACCTGTTGCCTATATTCTAGGCTGTAAAGAATTCTACGGATTATGTTTTAATGTGAACGAATACACATTAATACCAAGACCTGACACGGAACTGCTAGTAGACCTAGCAATTGAAAAAATTCAACAACATAACCTCAAGAAGGTTTTGGAGCTTGGAACTGGGTCAGGCTCGATTGCGATTTCAATAGCAACTCATCTACCTAATATTCAAATTACAGCCACAGATATTTCTTCGAATGCTCTGGAGGTTGCTTTGCGGAATGCTATGAATCTTTGCCCAAATCACACAATAGAATTTAAAAAAAGTGATTGGTTTTCGGAAATTTCAGGGGTGTTCGATTTGATCGTGTCTAATCCGCCCTACATTGCGAAAGATGATGCTTATTTAACGGGCGATGGTGTCATATATGAGCCATCGATTGCGCTAACTTCTGGTTTGTCAGGCCTCGATGCCTTGACTTTGATTGTGAATCAATCAAAAAGCTTTTTAGTTGAGGATGGATGGCTCCTTCTGGAGCACGGGTACGATCAGCGTGATAGTTGCCGTCATCTACTTAGTGCCGCGGGTTTTACGTCTTTATTCGATGAGTCAGACTTAGGGGGCAACCCTCGAGTTAGTGGTGGTAAAATAAGAACTGATAAGTAGGTAAAGTTATTTCTTTGGCGTTAGAGTTAAAGTCAATGGATCGATTGTTAAAAAGGAATGTGATATGGATACGAATGAACTTATAAAGCAGCAAGTGACGGAGAACGCGGTTGTCTTGTACATGAAGGGGTCTCCAGAAGCTCCGATGTGTGGTTTTTCTGCTGCTGCTGTGCAAATGCTAGAGGCGTGCGGTGTGGAGGATGTTGCGACTGTAAATGTCTTAGCTGATGAGGATGTTCGTCAAGGTATTAAAGAGTACTCGAATTGGCCTACGATTCCCCAGTTATATATAAACGGTGAGTTCGTAGGTGGTTCTGACATCATGCGGGAAATGTATCAGTCCGGGGAGCTTCAGAAGTTATTCGAAAAATAAACAGGTAACCAGTTTAAAAAGCCAGCTTCAGCTGGCTTTTTTTGTACCTGGATATTGATGTTATAGAAAAAATACCTAGTTTTTCCTTATCATACGCCATAGCTCGACTAAAAGAATAATCGTAAAGCACACCAAGGCCCACTCTGCGATAGACAACCCTAAGAATCTCCACAAAACGACAGAGCAGTCCCCAGTCCCCCTAAATATCATGGGTAAGGCTTGAGCTAATGGAAAGGTATCAACAACAAATCCGAGGTCTGCCCCGCAGTCCATTATCTCGGGTGGATTATGCTCCAGCCACACGTGCCGCATCGCTATGCCAGCGCCAAGTCCTGCAAAAAGGATAATTAACCAATCGAATATTGAGCTAAATATATTTCTAGAAGAAATCGTTAGAGAGATGAGGGCTAGGATCCCAATAAGGATGAATGCGTATCTTTGAAGGATGCACATGGGACAGGGAGCAAGTCCTTCGCTATGCTGAAGAAATAGTGCAAAGGTAATTAGCCCGGAACAGCCTAAAAATTCAGCAC
>CAJQIK010000128.1 GCA_905478365.1 uncultured Burkholderiales Genera incertae sedis bacterium | reverse complement strand
GTGCTCCAACATTGTACTGGCTAAGAATACGACCAGTCGTCAAGATCAACGGAAACTTGCGAGTCGTTCGCTCACTTGTCGGAACGTACTCCGTAATTACGAACCTGCCCTTACCAATTACAAATTCAGAAGTATGCATAATTGGCGTCCCATCTGGAGCTTCATCGTTACATGGCCACTGGATACTCCCTTCGTCTAACTTTTCGTAACTAACCCCAGTGAATGTAGGTGTTAGCCGAGCAATTTCATCCATAATTTGTGATGGATGCGTGTAGTCCATCGGGTAACCGAGTGCATTCGACAACATAACGGTCGCTTCCCAATCCGCTTTGCCCGCTAAGGGCTCCATAACCTTTCGGATTCGTGAAATTCTTCGCTCTGCATTAGTAAAGGTACCGTCCTTTTCTAAAAATGAAGCACCAGGCAAAATTACGTGTGCATATTTTGCAGTTTCATTCAAGAAGATATCTTGCACCACTACGCACTCCATTGCCTCAAGCGCTGATGTAACGTGTTGCGTATTCGGGTCAGACTGAGCTATATCCTCACCCTGTACATAAATGCCCATAAATTCATCAGAATGTGCCGCATCTAGCATGTTGGGAATTCTAAATCCTGGCTCCGGACTTATCGAGACGTTCCACTCTCTTTCAAACAACTCCCTCGTAACGCTGTCTGATAAGTGTCGATAACCAGGTAACTCATGCGGGAATGACCCCATATCACATGCACCCTGAACATTATTCTGACCTCTCAACGGATTTACTCCAACACCTGTCCTACCTAGATTGCCCGTGAGCATGGCTAAGTTAGCAATACCCAAAACCATAGTAGACCCTTGACTGTGTTCGGTAACACCCAGTCCATAATAAATTGCTCCGTTTTTACAGTTAGCGTATAAACGAGCCGCCTCTCTTAAATCAGCCGCAGGCACTCCCGTTACAGATTCAAGCTCCTCAGGTGAATTTCTGTCTTGTCCTATGAAAGAAACCCATTTATCGAATTCATTGGAGTCACAACGCTCCTTAATGAATTCGATATCGTGTAGTTTCTCAGTGTAAATAACGTGCGCTAGAGAATTAACAATGGCAACATTAGTACCAGGCATTAACTTTAGATGGTGACTGGCTTTAACGTGGGGACCATCAACAAGATCGATTTTTCTAGGGTCAACTACGATCAATTTGGCACCCTGTCTTAATCGCTTCTTCAATCTAGACGCAAAAACTGGATGTCCATCAGTTGGATTAGCACCTATAACTATTGCCACATCTGTGTGCATCACAGAATCAAAATCCTGAGTACCTGCCGATTCACCCATGGTCGTTTTCAATCCATAACCAGTGGGAGAGTGGCAAACGCGTGCACAAGTATCAACGTTGTTATTCCCAAACGCCGCTCTAATGAGTTTCTGCACAAGGTAAGTTTCCTCATTCGTGCAACGAGAAGAGGTGATCCCTCCAACGGCACTTTTACCATACTTTTTTTGAATTTTTTTGAACTGTGAAGCAGCGTAAGATACAGCCTCTTCCCAACTGACTTCTTTCCACGGATCAGTGATTTTATTCCTGATCATTGGTTTCGTAATTCTGTCTTTGTGCGTCGCGTACCCAAACGCGAAGCGGCCCTTAACGCAAGAATGTCCTCTATTTGCTTTACCATCAGCGTCAGGCACCATCCGAACCACATCGTTACCTTTGACCTCAGCTTTAAATGAACAACCTACCCCACAATAAGCACAAGTTGTCTTTACGCTACGTTCTGGGACCCCTTGTTCAATTACTGACTTTTCCATAAGTGTCGCCGTTGGACATGCAGATACACAAGCACCGCAACTAACGCACTCCGACTCTAAAAATGATTCCTTCATTCCAGCAGAGACGGTGGATCCAAATCCACGACCGTCTATGGTTAAGGCGAATGTTCCTTGCGTCTCTTCACACGCCCGAACACATCGCGAACATACGATGCACTTTGAAGCGTCAAACGTAAAATAAGGATTGGATTCATCTTTTTTTGCCTCAAGATGATTTTCACCGCTCATACCATATCTCACGTCCCTAAGACCAACAACGCCCGCCATATCCTGTAACTCGCAGTCACCGTTCGCAGAACAGGTCAAACAATCTAGCGGATGATCCGAAATATACAGTTCCATAACCTCGCGGCGTATCTTGGCAAGCTTGTCGGTTTGAGTCCGAACAACCATCCCAGATTCAGCTGGTGTAGTACAGGAGGCGGGATATCCCCTCCTACCCTCGATTTCCACAAGACACAATCTACATGAACCAAAGGCCTCCAAGCTTTCTGTCGCACACAACTTGGGTATTGATAATCCAGCTTCAGAGGCTGCTCTTAAAACTGACGTACCTTCCGGAACAGATACTGGCACTCCATCCACCAATAACTCTACAAAGTTCTCAGATGGGCTTTCCGGTGTTCCTAAATCTCTCCAAACAGTCGTGCTCATAATTTTTCTCCAAAAAATCTAAGCTGTCGCCATAGCGGCATGCGATTCGAGGCAAAAATCCTCAGGGAAATGCTTGATTGCACTAAGCACAGGGAACGGAATCATCCCACCTAGCGCACAAAGTGAACCATGCAACATAGTGTCACACAGTGTTTCAATTAACTCCGCGTTTGCGGTACGATTTTCTCCAGAAATAATTTTATCGATTGTCTCCATACCTCGCGTTGACCCAATGCGGCACGGCGTGCATTTCCCGCATGATTCAATCGCACAGAATTCCATAGCAAACCGCGCCATGGACGCCATATTTACCGTTTCATCAAAAACAACAATACCACCATGACCAATCATGGCCCCCGCAGCGGCAAATGTTTCATAATCTAATTTTAGATTAAAGTCTTTTTCTGGAATATAAGCACCAAGGGGGCCACCAATCTGAACAGTCCGAATTGGTTTACCAGAGGCTGACCCACCACCAAAATCATAGAGCAGCTCGTTTAAAGTAACACCAAAAGCTTTCTCAACGAGCCCGCCATGTTTTATATTTCCCGCCAACTGGATGGGAAGCGTGCCAGTAGAACGGCCCATCCCATAATTTTTATATGCTGACGCTCCGTTAGCTAGAATAAATGGGACTGATGAAAAAGTGATTACGTTATTTACAACGGTAGGTTGGCCAAAAAGTCCTGATATCGCTGGTAATGGCGGCTTTGCCCTTACTAACCCCCTCTTCCCCTCGAGACTTTCCAAAAGGGAAGTTTCCTCGCCACAAATATAAGCCCCAGCGGCTCGTCTCAACTCAATGTCGAAAGAGCGTCGGCTCCCACGAATATCTTTACCTAAATACCCCTTATCTCTCGCTACCCTCAACGCGTCGCTAAATACCTCTTCGGCATGAGGATATTCTGAACGCAGATAAAGATAACCTTTTGTAGCGTCTACAGCGAATGCAGCAATAGTCATTCCTTCTATTAACGCAAACGGATCTCCCTCCATAGTCATTCGATCAGAGAAAGTCCCTGAGTCACCCTCATCTGCATTACATACGATGTACTTCTGATCGGCTTGACAATTCAGGACTGTATTCCACTTGATCCCCGTCGGGAAAGCTGCCCCTCCACGCCCACGCAACCCTGAATCAGTAACAATATCGACAATAGATTTGCCGTCCAAATCAAGCGCAGAATTGAGACCTCTAAAACCGCCGTACTCAATATAGTCTTCAATGGAGGTTGGATTTGTAATTCCGTTTCGAGCGAAGCACAAACGCTCTTGGTTTTTAAGGTAAGGAACCTCCTCGACTAGTCCAACACTCTTGTCCCTTGATCCAGTCTCAGTGAAATCTGACTTAACTAAACCCTCAACATCATCGACCGCCACATTAGCAAAGCCCTTACGACCAGATTCAGTTTCAACCTCCAAAAGAGGCTCCATCCACACTAAACCTCGCGAACCGTTTCGAACCACTTCAACGTCTTTATTCAATGAATCAGACACGCTTAATACCTGCTTAGCAACCGAGTCGGCACCCATCCCTATCGCAGATGAATCACGCGGAATATAAATCTTAGTCGTCATGCTTGATCCTTAATTCGTCAACGATCTCATTCATTCGAGCGACAGACATTTTAGCTTTGGGCACACCATCAATCATTACGGCTGGAGCGCAAGCACAATGGCCCAAACAATAAATCGGCTCTAATGTGATTTTCCCGTCAGGAGTTGTCTCGTGAAAGTCAATTTTTAATTTGTCCTTCAGGTTTTCTATAACTCCAACCGCCCCCATAGCTTGGCAGGCCTCCGATCGACATACTTGAATGATGTGCTCACCCGGCTTGTGGCTCCTGAAGTGATGGTAAAACGAAATAACACCATGCACTTCCGCTCTTGAGCGATTGATCGTTTTACCTATGAGGTCTATGGCATCCGATGGAATAAAGCCAAGCGCATCTTGGACTTCGTGTAGGATTGGCAGCAGGCCACCCTCGGTTCTCGAGTGCTTTTCTAAAGCAGAGCTCACTACTGCCTGATATTCAGTATTTCCCAAAATAGAAACCTCCCTGAACGACGCAAGTCCATTATAGACTGGATATCGTAATTTCTACTGATTGTCCCAAATATGTACGTATTTACATATTTTTCGATAACTTTATAATTGTTAGTACAGTACGTTAGTCGAAGTTGATCGACCTTACAATATGTCTGAAAGTTCATATATTATGCGAAAAGTTAAGTTATCTCCCTCTTGGTCTTTATCAAATGAGAAAAACGAAACTCTGGGCTCAGAACTCTTCGTTCTATTGGACGTTATACGCCGCACCGGGACTTTGGCGGAGGCAGCTAAACAAACCAAAATTTCATATCGTCACGCATGGAATCTTGTAAATCATTGGAAAAACTTCTTTGGGTCCGATTTGGTCAGATTTACACGAGGTAAAGGTGCTTCGCTAACAGAGCTAGGAGAAAAATTACTTTGGGCCGAGCAACGAGTCTCGGCTCGAGTTGGATTGCAACTCGACTCGCTTGCTTCGGAGATTAACCTAGAAATAAGCCGAGCATTAGTCTCAGCTCGCTCGTCCTTAACGATTCACGCCAGCCATGGCTACGCTGTCGCCCATTTACCCGAACTATTAAAAAAGTTACCTGATCTCCAAGTTGATCTAAGGTACATCGGTGCGGCTGAATCACTAGCATCTCTAAACCACGGAGATTGTGATCTCGCCGGATTCCATCTTCCAACAGAAGGAAATGGAAAAACGGTTATAGACAACCTTTCACCGCTGTGGAGTGAAAATAGGCATCGTTTCATTCACTTAGTGACTAGAACTCAAGGGCTATTCGTTAGTCCTGCTAATCCCCGAGGAATTGAGAGCGTATCTGATTTAGACACAAAACATATTAAATTTGTAAATCGGCAAATAGGCTCAGGGACTCGCATGTTATTCGATCAACTTTTAACAAAAAAAAATATCGAATCAGCAAATATTGAAGGTTACCAATCAGAGGAGTTTACACATGCCGCAGTCGCGGCTTATGTTGCGTCAGGTATGGCCGATACGGGATTCGGAGTTCAGCCCGCAGCAACTCAGTTTGGGCTAGACTTCATTCCCCTAGCTCAAGAGAAATATATGTTTGCCTGCCGGAGTAAGGATGTGCGAAAAACAGAAATACTTGAGTTGATCAAACTTCTTAAAAGCTCTGAATTCGCTAACTACGTAAAAAAGCTACCTGGCTACTCAGCGCCCGAAGCAGGCAAAATCGTAACATTAAAAGAAGCTCTTGCTTAAAAATAAAAACCCTACTGACAGCCTATGTAACGTGGCCAGTAGGGTTTCCCAAAGGATTCACTCCAGAAGGAGTATCCGGTGTTTCAGTTAAATATCGGAGCCGCCTTAAGGACGGTCTGATACAAGCCCCAAGCAAGAGGCACTCCAACGAATACCCAAGCTAGAAGCAATTGAAACCCAGTGGTTTTACCTTGACTGTCTGATGACATAATTTAACTCCTAAGATTCTTCAGCTAGATGATATTTTGGATCGACCGGTTTAATCAACGAATTGGCGATTAGACCAACCACCAGCAAACCAGCCATTATGTACATTGTTGTGTTGTACGCCTGCGCTGGCGGTATACCCACAACATCAATTTGATACTGTCGAATGTAGTTTACAAGGACCGGTCCAAGAACCCCGGCTACGGCCCATGCCGTCAATAGTCTCCCATGAATTGCCCCAACGTATTTGGTGCCGAACATGTCTTTCAAGTAGGCCGGCACCGTAGCGAATCCACCGCCGTACATAGTCAAAATAACCGCGGAACATATTACAAACAGTAGGACACTGCCCAAAGCACCGGTCTGTGGGACTAGGGCATAGAGCGCTATACCAATAATAAAAAAGCAAAAATACGTGTTTTTTCGTCCAATCACATCAGACAAGGAAGCCCAAAAAATTCGACCTAACATATTCGATAAACTTAGCACCCCGACAAAACCAGCACCAGCGGCTACCGTCAGTCCAAACATTTCCTGACTCATCACAGAGGCTTGTCCAAGAACACCAATACCTGCAGTCACGTTCATGCACAACACTACCCAGATACACCAGAACTGCGGCGTCTTCCAAGCGACGTTGACATGGACATTTGCGGTCGTGGTCAACTTCTTAGGTATTGCCGGTGGTTGCCAGCCTGCAGGCTTCCAACCTTCAGCAGGGACACGAACGATCGTAGCTCCGACCATCGCAAAAACGAAATAAATACACCCTAATCCAACGAACGCCCCAGCTACACCAACATTAGTGTCCGTTCTAAACACCTCCATTAGCCACACGGATAAAGGCGACGCTAAAAATGCACCTCCTCCGAAACCCATGATCGCCATGCCAGTAGCCATGCCAGGTCTATCTGGAAACCACTTTATCAATGTTGAGACGGGGGAAATATATCCGAGTCCGAGACCGATACCACCTAAAACTCCATAACCGAGGTAAATCAGCCATATATTATGTAGATAGACACCTAGAGCAGACACAAGAAAGCCAGAAGACCAGCACATTCCTGCGGTAAACATTGCTCGCCGTGGCCCGCCCTCTTCTACCCAACGACCAAAAAATGCCGCTGACAAACCAAGAAACACAATAGCGAGGGTATACATCCAACCAATCTCAGTGAGCAACCAATCACTCGGAACTGATTCGGTAATGCCGACTAATTTGGTCATCGGCATGTTAAAAACACTTAACGCATACACCTGCCCAATGCAAAGGTGAATGCAAAGCGCGGCCGGTGGAATCATCCACCTATTAAAACCTGGACCAGCGACGGTGCGCTCTCGGTCTAAAAATCCAAACATACTTACCCCCTCCGTTTTGTTTACTTTTATAACTGTTATTTTATTTGTTTTGCTTATTAGACGCGATTTATACTCATTTGTCTAAAATCCTTTTTCATCATGCAAAAAAACTTTAGGGATGAATTATCAAATTATCTCAAATTTATTGGTTAATAATAGGTTAAGCTCGTCTTACATTTTTCAATTTATTATATTTATTTGTACAGCAAACACAAAATGCAGAGAAAAGGGGTCACTTGCATCATTTTGGCGGGAGGGCAAGGAAAACGAATGGGAGGGAAGAACAAGGCACTAATCCCTTTCAACAACAGCACTTTAATCGAAAATGCAGTTCAAGCGTTACAACCTCAAGTTGATGAAATCATCATCAGCGCTAATCGAGATTTATCGTATCTAAAGGCCTTGGACTTCACAGTCATTGAGGATCAGACGAAAAATCAAGGACCATTAATTGGCATCGTCTCTGCAGCGGAACATATAAACACCAAAACCGTCGTGGTTACGCCATGCGATGTAATTAATATCCCCGACACTTATGTGAAAGAACTAATTTTCACCCTTGAACTAACCAAATCAGACGTGGTGGTCGCAAAAACGAAGCAAAGAACTCAACATTTAAACTGTGCATTCAAGCTAGAAGCCATTGAAAATCTAAAAAAAATTATTTCAGAAGGCTCTTTAAGAGTTTCCGATTGGCAAGCGCAAATGAAGACTTCATATGTTGAATTTGACAGGAAAGGAGAGCAATATTTTAAAAATTTAAATGAGCCGTGCGATTTTTCAGAAGCACCATAAAACTACTTTGAGACATTATTCGAAGGCTTATCCAAGGTCTTAAAAAAAACCTCTCCCTCCTTAATCATTCCTAGATCCGAGCGAGCGCTCTCTTCTATTTCATCTAAACCCGTCTTAAGATCGACTACTTCGACCTTGATTTGGGAATTTACTGCGCGCCCCTCTATATTTTTCTCGATTTGCGTGTTTAACGCATCCCGATAGTTCATCACCTCTCTCCATCCGCCTTTTCCAAACCAGAGTGGGTATTGAATTAATAACAACAATAAACCTAAGGTGATGGTTAAAATTTTCATTTAACTCAAATTATAAAATGCGCGACGACCCGCGTAACGCGCACGATCTCCGAGCTCTTCCTCAATTCGAAGCAGCTGATTATATTTTGCTAAACGATCTGACCTAGATAGAGAACCTGTTTTGATTTGCCCAGCGTTTGACCCGACAGCTAAGTCCGCAATAAAAGTGTCCTCAGTTTCTCCTGATCGATGAGAAACCACCGAGGTATAGCTTGCGCGTTTCGCCATCTCAATGGCAGCCATAGTTTCGCTAAGCGTACCTATTTGATTAATTTTCACCAAAATCGAGTTAGCGATAGATTGATCGATACCACGTTGAAGGATGTTCGTATTGGTGACGAATAAATCATCTCCGACTAATTGTACTGAAGATCCCAATCGGTCAGTCAAAACACTCCAACCATCCCAGTCATCCTCAGCCATTCCATCTTCAATGGATATAATGGGGTATTTCTCGGCTAAGGTCGCTAAATAATCACAAAATTCAGATGCTGATAACTGGAGACCTTCAGACTTCAAAACATATTTACCGTCCTTGTAAAACTCCGAACTAGCACAATCTAACCCCAGCGCGACCTGGCTTCCTACCTCATAACCCGAAGAATTTATCGCTTCAAGTATAAAATCCAACGCCTCATCATTACCACTAAAGTTAGGGGCGAACCCTCCTTCATCTCCAACCGTTGTCGGCATTTTTGCAATGTCTATATTTTTCCTCAGTGTTTGAAACACCTCTGCACCACAACGGAGTGCTTCGCTGAAGCTGTCAAAACCCATTGGAATAATCATGAATTCTTGAATATCAAGACTATTGTTGGCGTGTGCGCCACCGTTTATAACATTCATCATCGGGACTGGAAGCTCTGTATCCCCCGCACCGCCTAAATAACGATATAAGGGAAGTCCTAAATCTATCGAGGAAGCCTTTGCAGTTGCCAGCGAAACTGCCAGTACAGCATTAGCACCTAAGCGTGACTTAGATTCCGTACCATCTAAATTGATCAACGTTTGATCAATAAGCGACTGATCCGTTGATTCAAGACCAATAATAGCCTCACACACTTCAGAATTTACATTTTCTACCGCTTTTAAAACACCCTTTCCGAAAAAACGGCCACTGTCACCATCCCTTAATTCAACTGCCTCTCTAGCTCCAGTGGAGGCGCCAGAGGGAACTGCCGCTCGACCCACAACACCACTGTCTAAGTGGATATCAGCTTCTACCGTCGGATTTCCGCGCGAATCAATCACTTCCCTCGCGACAACATCAATTATAGAACTCATAATAAATTACTCGTCTTTCCTTTAATTATTAGCGAGACCACTATCTAACTCAACAAACGGTCTCGATTTTACAAGATCATCAATCTCTTTTAACTGTTTCAAAAGCACTTTCATCTGGCTCAGAGGCCAAGCATTGGGCCCATCCGAGAGCGCTTCATCCGGGTTTGGATGCGTCTCCATAAATATGCCACTGATACCAGCAGCTACAGCTGCCCTCGCCAACACGGGTACAAACTCCCTTTGGCCACCACTCGCATTCCCTTTCGCTCCCGGCAGTTGAACTGAGTGAGTAGCATCGAACACAACTGGACAATCTGTTTCGCGCATTATTGCTAACGAACGCATATCAGAAATTAAGTTGTTGTAACCAAAACTAGCACCTCGCTCACACACGAGTATATTATTTTGTCCGCTAGCATCCCGAGCTTTCTTAACAACCTCTTTCATCTCACCTGGCGATAAAAACTGCCCTTTCTTAATATTCACGGGTAACCCAGTCGCTGCAACAGCCTGAATAAAGTCAGTTTGTCTGCAAAGAAAAGCTGGTGTTTGCAGTATATCGACAACAGAAGCCACTTGTTCAACCTCCTCCGCTGCATGCACATCAGTAATGACTGGCATGCCAATCTCCGACTTAACTAACGCCAGCACTTCCAAACCACGCTCCACCCCGAGCCCTCTGTAGGAATCTTTTGATGAGCGATTCGCTTTATCATAGGAAGCTTTAAAGATAATTGGAATTGATAGCTCCTCCCCAATATCATTAAGTGCCCGCGCGATGTTAAGGGTCATCTCCTCAGACTCGATTACACACGGGCCCGCTATAACAAAAAGCGGAGCATCAAGACCCACGCGGATTTTACCTATCTGCACTAATTACTCCCATTAATATCGACCCCAATAAACATCTATGCAGGTTGATTTACTTACCTACATTCTTCAAAGCCGCCGCGACGAAACCGTTAAACAGAGGATGACCCTTTCTTGGTGTCGATGTGAACTCAGGGTGAAATTGACAACCCACGAACCAAGGGTGACCTTCTAATTCGACAACCTCACATAATCCTTCATTCTCTGAAGTTGCCGATACCGCTAAGCCGTGTGATTGAATTTGATCTAATAGCTGACCATTTACCTCATAGCGATGTCGATGTCGCTCACCAACAGATGATGCGCCATAAATTTTTTCGACTTTGGATCCTGGTTTCAGAATGGCTTTTTGCTCGCCAAGCCGCATCGTCCCGCCTAAGTCTGAATCAATATCTCGTTTTTCTATCTCACCTTTAGATGTCATCCACTCAGTGATAAGGGCAACTACGGGGTGTTTCGTATCACTTGCAAACTCGGTGCTATGCGCATCTTTCCAGCCCATCACATGACGAGCAAACTCGATAACCGCCAGTTGCATTCCCAAACAAATACCCAAATAAGGCACGTTATTTTCTCTCGCGTACCTTACAGCTTGGATCTTTCCTTCGACCCCGCGTGTACCAAATCCACCAGGAACTAATATCGCATTCATATCACGCAATACCCCAACGCCCTTCTCTTCGATCTCCTCTGAATCCACATACGTAATACTAATCTTTGCATTACAGTGCATTCCCGCATGTATTAATGCTTCAGACAAGGATTTATAAGATTCAGTTAAATCTACATATTTACCGACTAAGGCAATATTCACCTCTCCGCTAGGATTCTCTAACTTATAAATTAAGTTGTCCCATTCCGTTAAATTCGCCGCCGGAGCTTCGAGTTGAAGTTTAGTCAGAACAATCTCATCAAGTTGTTGCTTGTGTAAGAAAGAGGGAATTTTATAAATACTGTCGACGTCAACCGCAGAAATTACAGCGTCTACCGGAACATTCGTAAACAAAGCAATTTTTCGCCTCTCGTTTTCGGGTACCTCTTGTTCCGATCGACAAAGAATGACATCCGGCTGAATACCAATTTCACGCAACTCTTTAACCGAATGTTGTGTGGGTTTTGTTTTGATCTCCCCAGCAGACTGAATATATGGGACTAAAGTTAAATGCACAAAACACGCATTTTCTCGACCGACCTCAAGGCTCATCTGTCGGACCGCCTCCAAAAAAGGCAGAGACTCAATATCACCCACCGTACCACCAATCTCTACCAATGCTACATCTGCGCCATCCGCACCCTTAATAATTTGACTTTTTATCTCGTCGGTGATGTGTGGAATAACTTGTACCGTACCTCCTAAGTAATCACCTCGTCGTTCTTTACGAATAACAGACTCGTACACCTGACCGGTCGTGAAATTATTACGCTTCCCCATTCTTACATCCACAAAGCGCTCATAGTGACCCAAGTCTAAATCTGTCTCAGCCCCGTCATAAGTTACAAACACCTCTCCGTGCTGAAACGGGCTCATGGTTCCAGGATCTACATTAATGTAAGGATCAAGTTTTAACATAGTCAGCTGAATCCCTCGAGATTCAAGAATTGCTGCTAATGACGCGGAAGCGATGCCTTTCCCTAAAGATGATACGACACCGCCTGTAACAAATATATATTTAGTCATACCACGTGAAATTCACCAGAGAATTGCGTAATCTCGATTGTAACATCGGCCGACGAAACGATAAGCCAAAAATTCCAACTTGCAACCGTTGAAATGCTACTTAACGCATTAAGTTCATGCTGCTTCTTCAGCCTTCAGATGCTTTCCAAGGTACATCCAAGTATCCACAACGGTATCTGGATTTAAGGAGATCGCGTTGATACCTTCACCAACCAGCCATTCGGCAAAATCCGGATGATCAGAGGGGCCTTGACCACAGATACCAACGTACTTACCTTTTTTACGACATGCATCAATAGCAAGATGCAGCATCCGCTTGACAGCTAAATCTCGCTCATCAAATTGACCAGCAACGATACCTGAATCTCTATCTAACCCCAGGGTAAGCTGCGTCATATCGTTAGAACCGATCGAAAATCCGTCAAAGAATTCCAGGAACTCATCAGCCAACATCGCATTAGTAGGCAATTCGCACATCATAATAATACGCAAGCCGTTTTCACCGCGCTTCAAGCCATAAGATGCAAGCAAATCAATTACCTGCTCAGCTTCGCTGAGGGTTCGAACGAATGGCACCATAATTTCTATATTGGTCAAGCCCATTTCGTCTCGCACTGTTTTCAGCGCTCTACACTCAAATTCGAAACAATCTCTAAAACTATCTGAAATGTAGCGGGACGCTCCCCTGAAACCAAGCATCGGGTTCTCTTCATTGGGCTCGTAAAGTTGTCCGCCAATTAGACTTGAATACTCATTGGATTTGAAATCGGATAAACGCACAATAACCGGCTTAGGGAAAAATGCGGCGCCTAACGTTGAAATGCCTTCCTTTAGCTTTTCAACGTAGAAGTCAACTGGAGTCGCATAGCCTGATGACTTTAACGAAACTAACGCCTTCACGTCATCGGGGAGCTTATCAAACTCAATTGCCGCTTTTGGATGAATGCCGATCATACGAGCAATGATGAACTCCAATCTTGCTAAGCCAATTCCCGCATTGGGCAAGCGCTGGAAATCAAAGGCTAACTCCGGATTTCCAACATTCATGGATACTTTGACGGGTATTTCTGGAAGTTTATCTAATTGAATTTTTAAGATCTCAACGTCTAATATTCCCTCGTATACATACCCTGAGTCACCTTCAGCACAAGAAACCGTAACGTGGTCACCTTCAGAAAGGACCTGAGTTGCAGTCGCAGTTCCAACCACTGCCGGAATACCTAATTCCCTTGCAATAATTGCGGCATGACATGTCCTACCTCCTCTATTGGTAACGATTGCGGAGGCTTTCTTCATCACTGGCTCCCAATCTGGGTCTGTCATATCAGTGACTAACACATCGCCTTCCAATACACGATGCATTTCACTTGAATCCTTTACTAAACGCACAACCCCTGAGCCAATTTTTGATCCAATAGCACGACCCTCAACTAGAACTTTACCTCGATTATTTAATTTAAATCGCTCCTGGGTAGTAGCCTCACCCTCGTGCGCTCTAACAGTCTCTGGACGCGCCTGCAAAATATAAAGCTTACCGTCTTCCCCATCTTTACCCCATTCAATATCCATAGGTCGACCGTAATGCTTTTCGATCTTAATCGCCTGCACAGCCAATTCATTTACTTCTTCATCATTGATTGAAAACCGATTCGCTTCTTCATCTGACACAGGATTGGTCACGGTTGATTTCCCAGCTACCTGAATATCAGAAAATTCCATTCGTAAGGCCTTACTACCCAAATTTCTGCGCAAAATTGCTGGCATCCCGCGCTCTACTCCGGGCTTATAAACATAAAATTCATCAGGATTAACTTGCCCTTGAACAACTGTCTCGCCTAAACCATACGCCGACGTTATAAAAACAACTTTGTCAAAGCCGGACTCCGTATCCAAAGTAAACATCACCCCACTAGACCCAGAGTCGGACCGAACCATCCGTTGAACCCCAGCAGACAAAGCCACATTTGAATGTTCGAAACCTTTGTGCACCCTGTAAGAGATCGCTCTATCGTTATACAACGATGCAAATACATGCTTAATTGCTTCTAGGACATTTTCTAAGCCACGAATATTAAGGTAACTCTCTTGCTGGCCGGCAAAGGACGCATCAGGCAAATCCTCCGCAGTCGCGGAGGAGCGCACAGCAAAAGAAACATTCTCCCCCTCTGTACTCGTTAATTTTACATATGCTGACTCGATGTCAGCCTTCAAACGTGGTGTCAACGGAGCGTCCACGATCCACTGTCTAATTTGCTCACCCGCCGATGAGAGAGCACCCAAATCCTCTATATCTAACGCGGATAGCTTCTCGTTAATTTTTCGGGTTAGGCCAGACTCCTCTAAAAAGTCCCTAAAGGCCGAAGAAGTTGTTGCAAAACCCCCTGGTACTGAGACTCCTACACTTGATAACTGGGAAATCATTTCACCTAGGGAGGCATTCTTGCCACCGACCTCTTCAACATCGGTATTCCGTAATGAATGAAAAGGAATCACGTAAGGGGGATTATGTTTATCTGATATGCTCATTTTTTCTCGTAAATAATTGATACACTGGGTACTGGTATTTTACCTCAACAACGCAGTATATTGCAGCACACCATTGGGCAAAATGAATACAAACACTAGATCCGCTTTTTATATCTCAGATCGAACAGGTATCACCGCAGAAATGCTGGGTCATAGTCTGTTAACGCAATTTGAAGAAGTAAGATTCAACGAAGCCACCCTGCCTTTTATTGATACGCCAAGCAAAGCGAATGAAGCAGTTAACCAAATTAATCAAGCTTGTGAGGCTGATGACAATAGACCGCTTGTATTTAGTACGCTGGTCAATTCAAAGTTGTCCTCAATAGTAAAAACAGCAAATGCACTGTATATCGACTGTTTTCAAGTATTTATCGCTCCTATGGAAGCTGAACTAAAATTAAAGTCCAACCATTCAGTCGGTCGTTCCCATAGTAATCGAGGTTCAGGCTATTCAAAGCGGATGGATGCTGTAAATTTCGCGCTCGCATATGATGACGGACAAGCAGTCAAAGATATGCGAGAAGCTGACGTCATATTAGTAGGAGTTTCTCGCTGCGGGAAAACACCCACTTGCCTCTATTTAGGTATGCAATTCGGTATCAAAGCCGCCAATTTTCCTCTTATCCCAGAGGACTTTGAGCGGCTAGCGCTACCCAGTACGCTTGATGCTTTTCGACACAAATTATTCGGACTAACCATTCGGCCCGATCGTTTAGTCCGGATCCGCAATGAGCGTCGTCCAGACAGTAAATACGCATCTCTAAGAAATTGTGAGAGTGAGGTGCGCCTTTCAGAGGCGCTAATGAAACAGGAAAATATTGACTACCTTGATACTACCTCCAGATCTATCGAGGAACTAGCTACGGTGATCATGCAAAGAGCAAAACTCAAACGTCAGGCCTATTAAAGTAAATGGGTTTAATTAAACTTCATTGACTTAATAGGCTCAAAGCTTTTCCTGTGAAGGGGCGTGATTCCGTACTTTTTTATCGCCTCAATATGAATCTTAGTCCCATAACCCTTATGACGTTTGAAACCCCACTTTGGATAAATGTGATCTAGCACCATCAGCCTCTCATCTCGCGCCACTTTCGCAATAATCGAGGCCGCAGAAATACATGGTTCTTTTTGATCTCCCTTGATGATTGTAAAGACCTCAATTCCCTTTAAGCTTGGCGCTTTATTCCCGTCAACTAATGCAATTTCTGGCAAAATATCGAGACCCGCGATCGCACGCTCCATCGCCAATAGTGTAGCGTTAAGAATATTTAATTTATCGATCTCCTCGACCGAGGCAAATGAAATCGACCAAGCCAACGACCTCTGCTTAATTTGTATACATAAGTCTGATCGACGTTTCGGAGATAGTTTTTTAGAATCTCTCAAACCATCAATAGGGTCGTCAGGGTTCAAAATGACAGCCGCTGCGTATACTTCTCCCGCTAATGGACCTCTACCGGCCTCATCAACACCAGCAGCAGTTTTAATATCATTCATTCATACCCACGAATTTCTGAATGACATCGGCACTCCGAATTGCCGATCCCACTCTAAGCGTCTTCTTGATCTCACGAAACCGCGTACGCATACCTGCGAGTTTCTCAGGTTGGCCAAATAAGGAAATGACTGCATCAGCGAGCATGTGTGATCTTGCTCGCTCCTGAATGAACTCATCAACCAAATGCTCGTTGGCAATAATATTTGGCAGCGACACAAATGTTGTCCGAGCTCGCCGTCGCATCAGCCAAGCAGTCAATTGAGAGACTTTATAGGTCACGACCATTGGACACTCACACAGAAGCGCTTCTAACGTCGCCGTACCTGAAGCAATAATTGCCAAATCGGCAGCCTTTAAAACATTCTGCGTATTTGCCGAAACAAATTGAATTTCATCGATCAAATCTTTTCTACGTTGAGACATGTATCCACGGGAGAAAGCAACCGTGTCTTCATTTATCAAAGGTATAGCAAAACGCACATCAGGATACTTAGATTTAATGAGCTCCGCGGCATCTAGCATTAGATCAAGGTGTTGTTTTAATTCTGAGCGCCTGCTACCAGGGAGCAGAGCTACCAATTTTTGATTAACGGTAAAACCCAGCTCATCTCGATATCTAAATCGATCAACAACCAATTCAATCTGATCGGCAAGCGGATGTCCGACGTAAGAAACAGGGATCCCCTCTCTCTTGTATATTTCCTCCTCGAATGGAAATAGCACTAACATTCGGTCTACAGATTCACGAATTTTATGAATTCTTTCGTAACGCCATGCCCATATAGAAGGGCTAACCAGATGCACTACCGGTACACCACTTTTTCTTACAGATCTTTCTAAAAAAAGATTAAAGTCGGGTGCATCAATCCCAACAACTAAGTCGGGTTGATATCTCAAAATTCTTCTTATAAGGGATGACCGAATACAAATAAGTTTAGGTAGTTTTTTGATGACCTCTACGTATCCCATCACCGAGAGCTCACTCATGCGATACCAAGAATCAAAACCTTGCGCTATCATGAGCGGTCCGCCTATTCCAACAAACTCCACCTCTGAAAATCGTTGATTTAATTCTTCTATCAATGCAGATCCGAGTAGATCTCCAGACGCTTCGCCAACCACGAGGACGATACGCCGCTTGGCTTTCGACGACATGTTCAACGGATAATACTTCTACCTGAAGTTGAAGACAAAAACTCAGACAGCACGGTCAGCTCCGAAGACTCATTCGCCATACGAGTAATTTCAAGCCTTGCCTCATTCAAGGGTAACGAAGATCGATACAGTACCTTATAGGCATCACGAATTAACTTAATTGAATCCTTCGTAAAACCTCTCCTTTTGAGTCCCTCAGAATTGATACCATGGGGTTTGGCAGCATCCCCGTTACACGTTACATATGGGGGCACATCGGACAACACAACGGACCCAACCCCCGTTAACGCATGTGCGCCTATCCTACAAAATTGATGTATGCCACTAAACCCGCCGAGCATTGCAAAGTCACCAATCTCTACATGACCCGCTAACTGGGTGCAATTGGCTAAAATACTATCATCTCCGACAAGACAATCATGAGCAATATGCACGTAAGCCATAATCCAGTTACGATCACCAACAACAGTTTTACCTTTGTCTTGCACCGTACCAGTATTGAAAGAGCAAAATTCCCGGATGACGTTATTGTCGCCAAT
>CAJQIK010000127.1 GCA_905478365.1 uncultured Burkholderiales Genera incertae sedis bacterium | reverse complement strand
AAACGCTACCTGATATCCATATGAATCACAAACAGAGACACAAATCGGTCGCTTGAATTCTTTGTTAGCTTTCTCAATCGCAACATTAAGGCAAGCCTGTGCGTGCTCTAAAGTTATACTATTCATACTTACCTTCCTTTTATTTCATCAAAATATATTTAGACCTACTTTTGAAACTTATTTATTGGTCAAACCATCATCACCGTAGCTATTTGCAGGTCCGCTACCATCTTTTCCTAACCGTCCGTTATCCCCAAAATGTCCCTTCCCAGGAACGAAATTAACTTCAATCCGAATTCCGTCTGGATCCTCAAATAAAACCGAGTAATAGCCTGGGGCAAATCGCCCACCCTCTTCTGGCGGATGCACGATACGGCCGTCTGCTAATGAGCCGATGTACTCATGCACTGCCTCAACATCTTCTCTAGAACGCGCCCTAAAGCATACATGATGTAAACCGATGGTATCTTGATCAAAACTAGTTGACCGTTTCTCTTCTGGCGCTAGGCGAACTAAAACCCCAGTATGTCCACCGATACTGTAGTGCACATCATCATGATCAAGTAGCGTGCTCATCGACATAAAGTCGCAGAGCGCTCGCCAAAACTGAATACTGGTGGAACTGTTCACTGTAAGCTGAATATGCGCAATTCCATTAATCTCAATACCCATTGGGAATCCTCTCAAAAATCATAATTGGCGATACAAACATTTTAAACCAACCGCCCTATTCAAATAATGATATAAACTGAAGAAAAAATAATTTCAAATATTTAAGTCTAAGGGGAGAATAAAAATGATATTTCGTGGCCCACATCCGGACGTGTCCGCACCCAATAAAAATGTGGCCGAATTTGTGCTGGGAGATATATCAGCGCATAAAAATAAGACCGCTATCATCCAGTCTGAAACAAAGCGTAAGATTAGCTATCAAGAGCTATCGGAATCAATCAATCAGCTAGCGGCTGGTCTCCAAAAAAATGGATTCAAAAAAGGAGATGTCTTAGCGATATACAGCCCTAACTTGCCTGAATATGTTGTTGTATTTCTTGCAGTTCTGAAGCTAGGAGGCATCTGCACCACAGTCAATCCCTTATACACGGCGCAAGAGTTGGCGAAACAGCTGAGTGACGCGAATGCAAAAATCATTGTGACAGTATCTGCCTTTTTGGATAAAGCAAAAACTGCAACACAAACTCATGCGGTACAAGAAATCATTGTTATTGATAGCGAAACAGAATATCGAAACCTAAAAGGTTTGATGCAGGCAAACCATGAACTGTCCGAGCCCTCTATCTCTCCGAAAGAAGATCTTTGTGCGTTACCTTATTCAAGCGGTACTACAGGATTACCTAAAGGCGTCATGCTCACGCACCATAATCTTATAATGAACATGCGTCAAACTGAGGGCATGACGAGCCATAACGCGATTAGTGAAAAAGACACTGTTCTGGGCGTGCTACCGTTTTTCCATATCTACGGTATGGTTGTCATCATGCTATACACCCTTTATCGGCGTGGAACGATTGTATGTATGTCCCGCTTCGATATGGAAGACTTTCTAGACGCCATTCAGACTCATAAAGTCACTAAGGCTCCCATCGTTCCGCCGATAGTTTTAGGGCTAGCGAAACACCCAGCAGTGGAGCAGTTTGACCTATCGAGTTTAGAACTAATCCTCTCGGGGGCCGCTCCCTTAGGCGAAGGGGTAGCTATCGAAGCTGCGAATCGCGTCGGCTGCAACATCGCGCAAGGTTATGGTATGACGGAGGCGAGTCCAGTAACGCACTTATTACCTATTGATAGTAACCCCAATAAAATAGGATCAATTGGTGTTCCCATACCCAACACTGAGGTCATGATTGTTGACCCGGAGACCGAACAACCATTGAAAACAAATCAGAATGGTGAGATTTGGATTCGAGGTCCACAAATCATGAAAGGCTACCTCAACCGAGCGGAGGCAACGAATGAAAGTATTACCCAAGAGGGTTGGTACCGCACTGGAGATATAGGCTACGTAGACGACGAAGGGTTTTTTTACGCCGTTGACCGCATTAAGGAACTCATCAAATACAAAGGTATGCAAGTAGCGCCAGCCGAATTGGAAGCGCTCTTACTCACACACGAGTCAATTGCCGATGTGGCTGTCATTCCGGTGGCTGACGAGGAAGCTGGAGAGTTACCTAAAGCAGTCGTTGTGAGAAAAAACGAACTGCCGGTGACCTCTGAGGAGGTTATGTCATTTGTCGCTGACAAAGTCGCACCTCACAAAAAAATAAGGCTTGTTGAGTTCGTAGACAAAATTCCAAAATCAGCGTCCGGAAAAATACTTAGGCGAGTTCTGATTCAAAAAGAAAGAGAAAAATAAAACTAACTGAGCGATGGATTTTTAAATCTAATCCATCGCTCTCATTTTTCGCAAAAGGCCTTACCCGAGATTTTTAGGTAACGGAAAAAAGCTAACTGGGGTCATCAGTTTGTTTGTTTGACTCTCGAGCGCACCCAATTTAGCGCTTTCCCCAAGATAGTTTATCCAAGCTGGATCTGCCTGCATGGCAGCCCGCTTCGTTTGTCTATCTCCAGCACTTTCGTAGATCCACATATGAACATACTCGTTAGGATCACCACTTTCGCATTGCATATAAGCAAGCGGTTGTCCAAGATGCTTAGTTTGCGCAGGCTTACCTAAGCTCTCGTACAAGGCTAGATGCTTTTTAATTGTTCCTGGTCGACATCTGTATGTTCTCATATCAATCAACATATTCTAGTCCTTTCATTTTTCTTATAAGTTGATTTACTGCTTAATTTCAAGGAGGTTAACTTCAAATACTAAGGTTGCTCCAGGTCCAATCTTAGGCGGCACTCCACGCTCGCCATACGCGGTATTAGCAGGACAAATCAGTTGCGCTTTACCACCGACTTTAATTTTTTGCAATCCCTCAGTCCAACACGGAATTACCCCGCTCAATGGAAATGTAGCAGGCGATCCCCGAGAAAGTGAACTATCAAAGACAGTTCCATCAATCAGCGTGCCTTCGTAGTGAACCATTACGGTGTCCCCTGCTCCTGGCGTCTCGCCCGTTCCTTCTTCCAACATTTTCACAAGAGCCCCGGATGCAGTCTTGACAATTGATTCGTCAGACTCGAACTGCTCGAGGTAAGAATTAGACGCGGCCGCCTCTTTAGCGGCAACTATCGCGGATCTTTCAGCAACCAACTCGTTGATTTTTGCCTCATAAATACCCATGTCGACTTGCGAGGGTTCGCCCTTGATCCCATCCATCATACCTTGCACGATCGGGGCAAGTTCCTCCTCACTCAACGCAAAGGTCTGAAGCTGATTACTAATAATCATACCAATAGCGTAAAGAGTCTTTTGATTCTCTGTTTCAAGAGCGACATCAGCTGTTACGGCCTCTTTAGAGCAAGCGGACGTCATGAGTAATAACGTTATAAAAAAAATCTTCTTCATTTCTTCTCTTTCTTAAATAATGAATGAATCATATTAATCGAATCTTCGTGACAAATCGAACGCATTTCCTGTTTGAAGCGCAGATACCGCATAATATCCTGCAAGAGATCAATCTTAAATTTACTATAGGCCACGAGCGATACAATACACTTTAAACTTATACTTATCGTTACAAAGACTAGATTTTAGGAGGCACTACTTTTGATTAAAATTTATCACTTCCCAAATACACGCGGCCTACGAGCTATTTGGACATGTGAAGAATTAAACGTTCCGTATCAAGTTGAAATGATCGACTTTTCTCCGGAATATCGCTTAAGCCCAGAATTTCTTCGAATTAGCCCAATAGGCAAAGTGCCTGTCCTCCAAGACGATTCGATCACGATGGCTGAGAGCGGTGCTATGGTGCACTACTTAATCGACAAATATGGGAACGGGAAACTTCGCCCTGAAACTGACAACCCTAAATATCCAACTTACCTTGAGTGGAGTTGGTTTGCAGAGGCCACTTTTACATCTTCGGCATCCGAAATCATAAGACATAAAAGAGCCTTTCCAGATGACATTAATGCTGAGGTCATTAACGAATTTAAACGTAGAGCTACCTTTTGTCTCAACGCTCTCATGAATTTTTTAGCTGATAAAAAATGGTTACTAGGTGAGCGCTTTAGCGGAGCAGACATCATGATGGGAATCGCGCTTACTACATATGCCCGGCATGTTGCAGAACCATTTCCCCCGATAATTCAAAACTACTTCGATCGACTATCTGATCGACCTGCATTTTTGCGCACCAAGCAGGCCGAATCCTAGGCCCACATTTTTAAGTAGACTCGTCGAACATTTTTCGCGCAAAAAAACTACCTCCCAAAATCAGTTCGATCAGGGTTCCCCAGGACAGGATGACCACCTACATTCCAGCGCAACATTCCACCTGACAAATTAGCGAGTTTCGTAAACCCTAGCCGTTTAAGATGCATAACAGCTTGAGCGGATCTTGCTCCAGACCGACAAACCGCGACAATAGGGATGTTAAAGTCTAACTCTTCGAAGCGAGATACCAATTGATTCAAAGGTATTAATTTCGCATCGGGAATCCGGCCTAACGGTCCTTCAAATTCATTAAGCTCTCTTACATCTAGAATTTGAACTTGAGATAATAATTCTTCCAGGGCTGCGGGTTGAATCTCCCAAATTCCAGAGAAGCTGTAGGTCAGATCTGCCCAATCCTGGGTTTTCGATATGGCATCGTAATCATCGGGTTGGCCACATCTCAAATTTGCCGGAACTGCTCGATCAATTTGCTTTGGATGCGATAACTTCAAGTTGGCCATATAGCCTGAAAAATCTTGTAAATTAACTTCTCCGCCTAGTCGTGGATTAAAAAGCTTTTCCTCTAAGACACTTGTTACCATTAAGCCTCGGTAGTCGTGACCTGGATAAATTAAACATGAGTCAGGAAGCGTGAAAATATGATTATGAATAGACTGAAACATTATTTCGGAGCTTCCTTCTTGGAAGTCTGTACGTCCAGTCCCCCTTATTAATAAACAGTCTCCAGTGAACACCATAGAGCGATCATCTAGCACTAGCGTGATACACCCATTGGTGTGTCCGGGCGTGGCAAGCACGTTTAACTTCCTCTCACCGAACAGTACGACATCCCCATGGCTTACGTAATGCCTGGCACCTTTTACGCCGCTATTAGCAGACACTACAATTTCACTTGCGAATCTATTTTGAAGTAGCCAGGCTCCAGTTACATGATCCGCATGCACATGTGTCTCGACTGTAGCGACGAGCTTTAGGTCCATCTCCTTTATCATCGCGCAATCTCTCATCACTTGCTCAAATACAGGATCAATCAAAAGACACTCTCTGGATGCAGAATCACCTAGGAGATACGTATACGTGGATGAGTGCTGATCAAATAATTGGCGGAAAATTAACATTGGCGTTCTTAGGCTTTTCCATTAGAGATATGAATGTTTCTCGGTATCATATCGCTTTTAGATTCAGATTGGAAAAACCTTTAAAGCAATTGCGCTCCAAATAGAATAATTTCTTGAATCGGAGGATGTCTTAATTGTGACTAACCTTTTTTAACAAAGAACGCATTAAAACGGCCCCCTCCACAACTCGATCACATTGCTTGAGAATATCTTTTGTCTTCATTGAATAGCCGGCAAGATTAATCAACATGTCAAATACAGAACGACGCCCCTCATCAGATTCAAACTGTGCCTGAACCTCTCGATTACCTTTCTTACCCCACATACGACGAACCGAACCAGTAACCCAGTTAATGAAGTCATCCTCGCTTACATCCTGACTTATCCAATGGCATAAGCGATCAGCATCCTCCCTCGCGAGCTCTAAGGCCTTTCTAAAGGTAGGAAGAATATTTTCCTCTCTTGCGGGAATCCGGTGCGCAAGGCTTGCGTTTAATTGAGAAACACCGACAGAGAAAATAGCACCTGTTTCCTCCTGATACCAACGTGCAAGCAAACGTAATCCACCCCGGCTTAAGCAATTATGAAAAACAACCTGGAGTCTGAAGGGATCCATATAGCCTGGATCAAAATCAAACATACTAGGTAACGTAACTATGAGTGACATCTGAGTACCGTAGGATCCGTATCTTGTAGCCACATCCACTTCCTCCGGATTAATTCTTAATGCAATTAATGTCCGCTCAATCGAATTTATAATATTGGCGTGCGGGATGAACTGACGGCCACGGGCCAAATGACCAACCGATGACAAGTCATGCAACCGCATAGAGTCAATGTTGCGATTAGTCGCATCACGAAGCACTAACCGCTTAACACTTGAATCCGACTCCCCAGATAACCGGCTCATACTTACCGGCAACTTCGAAAATTGAGGCGCCATCGTACCCGGCTTTCCTGAGCTACCAACCAAGCTGGCATTCAGGATGGATGCTGATTGGTCCACGCGATCCCGTATATTTACAATATGACGTCTTAGTTTGTTGCTGGATACTTCGTTACGAAAAAAACTGAGCTGTTCCATCACTAACCTCCAAGATAACGAATTATGTTGGGGATAGTGTGCGCCACGTAGTAGCTCACTAGGTGAGCCTAAGTGAAAAAATAAATATTCTTTTTATAATAAAAAATTATTAATAATCATGCACTTAATGGTAAATGGATGTCATTTGTATAATTTTTTTAAGGACTGATTGACGCAAAGACGGGGGTTCCAGTACCTCAACATCAGGACCAAATCTGAGAATATCCATGAGTAGCTCGTGCTCTTCGGTGAAAGGAATTTCTAAAATAAAATAACCCTCTTCATCAAATTTCGTACGCTGCGATGGATGCCACTCTTCGAGAGAAACCCACTTCGCACGCTCAGGACGAAACCTAAGCTTCGCCCAAAACAAATCAGTCCCTGAAAATATCCCATAGCCCGAACCCAAAACTGAATCCAACTCCTGTACGTCACACTGTATCGCATCATCGCTATTTAGCGTTGCGGAGCGCACCGCATCCAGCGAAAAGCTGCGTATAGCGTTTACTGAATGACACCATGCATCCAGGTACCAATTATCACGATAGTAAACGATTCGTTGAGGGGAAACAGATCTCTTAGTCAACTCTTCTCTGGAGCGCACATAATATGTGAGTTCTAGTTGAGATTGCTGCATCAAAGAAAGTGCAATTACTTCAAAATGCTTAATACTCCGGCTCCGTGAGCCCATGTTAAGAATTTTAATCCGGTTCTTGATCACATCTACCGAGTATTCGCCTACTTCGATGAGATCACGCAATTTTTGTTTAAGAGGATCGAGTCTTTGCCCAAGCAAACCCGGTTGAATTTGACTGAGCAAAGACTCCATGGATAACAAAGCAAAAATCTCCGATTGATTGAACCAAATACCTGGAAGCTCATAGGCCTGATGATCTTCGACATGCTTCTCAAAGACATAGCCTCGCAATTCACGGTCCCAAATAATTGGGGCGCTCAAGCGATCCCGCATGTACTCAATGTCACGCTTAAACGTTGCCTTGGACACCGATAGCACCTCAAGAAAACGCTCTAAAGAAACCGATCTATTATCCCTTAGCAACCGATCAATTTTATAAAATCGCTCTGTTCGCTCCACTATCAATCACCCTAAAAATTTATCTAGAACCAGCGGAAAGCTTTGCACTTACTATTTCATGTCTCAGTATTCAAATAACTCAAAGATATCTTCATCATTTAGTATCTCCGATAAAACTAAAGGCGGTTTTTGATTAGGTGGGTAGTACACATAAACCGGAACACCCGACCTTCCAAACGTACTCAAGGAGTTAGTAATCTCAGCATCTCTGGAGGTCCAATCGGCTCTATAAGTGATCACATTATTTTTTTCAAACGCAGCTATGACGGCTGGATCGTTAAGCACAAGCTTCTTATTCACCTGACAAGTAATACACCAAGCAGCTGTGTAATCTACAAAAACAGCGCGACCCATTTTTCGATCCTCACTGACCTGAGACGATGACCAAGGCAACCAAGTGCCGTTCGTAATCATTTGCTGCGACGTCACCCGACCAAAAGAACTTACAATGTTGCTTAATCCAACTATCGCAATCAAAAGGCTGATAACAATGAGAATTCTCCATGTCGCTAGTCGTATAATTTTTCGATACTGGACCTTACCAATCGCCCACCCACACAATGCAATAAAGACCAAAACGAACAGTACTTTAGATACAAGGTGAATGTTTGTCTGTTGTCCCAATACCCAAATTAGCCAAATTACAGTTAAATACAGAGGCACACTTAATAAATTTTTTAAGGTATTCATCCATTCACCCGGCTTCGGTAACCAAGCTAGCAAACTTGGCCTCAACGAAATCAGCACGAAAGGAGCCGCCATTCCTATCCCGAGTGCCATAAAAGTAAGCATGCTCTCCGTAGCCCCCTGTGCTATGGAGAAGCCAATCGCCGCACCCATAAACGGAGCCGTACAGGGTGTCGCAATAACCGTGACCAGAACGCCTGAAAAAAATGAAGACAGCCGACCAAAATTCTTTGCAGTTCCACCAACTCCCTGCAAACTTGTACCGACCTCAAACAAGCCAGACATGTTCAAAGCGAGCATGAAAAATAAAACAATTAAAACCAATACCGTTACGGGATCTTGTAACTGGAAACCCCAACCCACTTGCTCCCCAAGCGATCTAAGGGCCAGCAATATGGCACCTATTAAGCAAAAGGTCAGAATAACGCCTAGGGCAAATAATCCGGTCTCTTGGTAATGCTGAGCCCTCGAGCGCTCATCAAGCCCAATCAATGACATTAATTTTATGGCGATGACTGGTAGCACGCATGGCATGAAATTCAAAATTACTCCGCCTATCAAGGCAAATCCTATCGCCAACCATAAGTTAGATAGAGCCTCTCTCTCCTTGGAAATAACGGAAAGTGGTTCAAGCGTAGACATCGGCCTCGCGGTGCGCCTGATGTCAAAGCTAAAGACATCCTCACTCATCTTGTCAGTAAGAACCAAAGTACCTTCAAATGAATTTTTTAATTTTGCATAATCCATTGATAACTGACCTCTCAAGACTAAGCCGCTTCCGATGTCACCTAACATCTGAGTTGCCTGGTATTCAATGAGGCCAGGGAAAGCTGGAAAAAACTCAGCTGAAACAATAGCCTTCTCAAGCCTACTCAAATCAATACTCCATTGCTGATCCTCACTCACCGTTACCTCGAACCAGTCATCCGCTGCCTGTTTCGGCAATGTGTGAATAACTCGGTCGATAGTGCTTGCTTGTGCAGTCATTACACCAGACGCATCAACCTCAATGTCTGTTGAAAGAACCGCATCGCCGGGTATGCATAAATCTTTACAAATCAACCATGAGACTTTAGCCGACAACGGGTATATTCCTGGCACTACATCCCCTGAAACCGAGAACCGAAAAGGAAATATCACTGTCTGGTCGTAGCCGAAATTTACGAAATTATCCAACTTAAATTGACTGGGTGAGGGCCATAGGGTGGGACCAACTGTAAACCCTTCAGGCAGAAACCATTCAACTTGCGTAGGCAAACCAGTGTCCCCAGGATTCTTCCAATAAATATGCCAATCCTCCTCAAGGGAGATTCGTATACCGAGGTATGAACTTTGGCCTATTTCTACCGGCTTGTATTGGGTAATTAGATCAAGATTTATGTGCTGACCAGAGACTCGACTGCGATCTGCCGCGTGAGCTGGAAACAACACAGAAACAATAATTACAGCAAGCCAGACAACGACGAATATAAAAATCTTGGATCGCATATTCAGTAGTTTAATTGACGACAATCAGATTGTTTAGTAATCAGCGTTGAGAAAACGTTCAAATCAATTGTCAACAGGCTGAGCTGGATATTGCGTCATTGGAGCCTCTTCTTTCACCTCGGATGATATTGGGTCTAAATCGAATTTCTCTTCTAAAAGCATCAACTTGTCCTCTATACGATTTAATCTTTCTAAATCCTCAGCGATCAAAGACTGTTGGTATAAAAGTTCATCTATACGATCCCGTAACAAATGCTGCTGTTCGCCGAGTTGCGGTTGAATCGCCTCCAGGTCGTCTACGCGCTCCAAAACAGCATCCAGATCCTGAGGATCCAGCTTCGTAACCTGATTAATTTCAACTTCGTCTAAACGGCTTAAAACTGCAGTAAGATCTTCCAAAGTTAGCTTCGTAACTTGATTAATTTCAACCTCATCGAGTCGGCGCAACACCGCATTAAGATCTTCCAAAGTTAGCTTAGAAACGTCATCCAACTTTTTTGAGTCACTATCAACCCGTAGTAACTCGTTTTGGACCAAATATAGGTCGGCAGTGATGGCTTCGACGTTCGATTTTAAATCATTTATTTTGATGACTTCTTCCTCGAGTTGAATATCTTTTTGAGTTAGAGAATCCAACTGAACCGATAAACTCTCAAGGGCAATAATTTGTTTTTGTACTTGCTCCATACGACGCGCTTGATTAATCACATCTTCGCTCACCGTCGCCACATTATCAGCGTTGTTGATAATTTGCTCGCCCAACTGCTGAATTAGAGTCTCTGAAACCTGAAAGCGCTGCAGTAACGTTTGATTAGCCTCTTCGAGATAGAGAACACGAGCAAGTAACTTTTTTTCTCTGTCTTCATAATTGACTTTTTTTAGATACGCCGCACTGATCGATTGAATCGTTGCCTCTATTGCATCTAAACGATTATTCAAGCCACTAAGCCGTTCATTGTTAGATACTTCCATTTCATCAATCGTAGCTTCTGTCTCAGTAAGGCGCGTTTCGGTACTTATTAAGTCTCGATTCGACTGCAGCAACTGCTTACCACGACTATCAAACTCGCTCCGTAATTGGTCTAAGAATATGTCGTGCGTTGCGGTATCACTTTTTAGTTGTGCAAAATCAGTTTTCAGTTGTCCAATTTTCTCAAGAATTTCATAATGCTTTTTCCAAGCTTCGGTCGTCTCTTTGCGAGCTTCAGCAGTCTCTTTCCGAGCTTCGGTCGTTTCGTTACGAGTTTCAGCGGCCTTCCGAGACGCCTCCTTTTGTTCTTTTAACCTGGCAGCATCGGCTTCGGTAATCGCTATTTTTAATTCAATAAGTTCACGAGCTAATTGATCAACCTCACCTACGAGGTCTGTAAAAGAAGGCCTAGATTCTCGAATTTTTTTAGCAGTTTCAATCGGCGCTCCCGGCCTATTTTGACCATATGCCATGGTCGCACTTAAATAAACGAGTAGAAGTGTAAATGTTATCTTCATCATGACTTAGGACCTTACGATAAAGTATTCTGTTTCTCGAACAATAAAGGGGCGTATTCACGCCCCTTTATTGTTTAATCTTACATGATGTGATTTTGATCAATAGACAAAATCTGCTCGTCGGTTTTGTTGCCAGCTGGACTCATCATGACCTAGCGCTATTGGCTTCTCAGATCCAAAACTAGTAATGGAGATCCGACTGCCTTGTATACCAAGAATTTCTAGGCCAGCCTTGACAGCCAATGCTCGTCGGTTACCTAAACCAATGTTGTATTCCCGACTACCTCGTTCATCACAATTTCCCTGAATTTCCACATTGAGGTCAGGGTTTGCCTTTAGGTACTCGGCATGCGCATTTATAACATCATCAAACTTTGGCACGATAAAACTTTTGTCAAAATCAAAATAAACCGAATCCGTAGGCATCCCTAGAGGCACATTTTCGTTAACTACGCCAGCAGTCCCTTCGTCCACAGCCTTGGCCGCCTCCTCTCTTGCCCTAGCCGCGTCCGCTCTTGCTTTTGCGGCATCCGATTGAGCCTTCGCTCTTGCAGCAGCTTCGTCATCAGCCTTCTTCTGCTCCGCCAATGCTTTTTCCTCCGCTAATGCCTGCGCCTCTCGAGCCTTATCTGCTTCAGCTTGCGCGTTTTCTGCTTCAGCTTGCGCGTTTTCTGCCTCAGCCTGCAGTCGTTCCTGCTCCTGCTTCGCTTGCTCCAACTCTTGCTGTAATCGTTCCTGTTCAGCTTGAGATTCAGCCTGAATGTATTCAAAGTTGTCGGTAGATTCTTCTACGGTTTCTGCGGTTTTGCTAGTCGTCTGACATGCAACCAACGCAAAAGCGGAAGTTCCTATAAGCAAAAACTTTGCAAGGTTCAATAAAAATGTCATTTGTTCTTCCTAAGGATAAAGATGAAAAAATTAAATCTGTGCGTAATACAAACTTTATCGGCAGATAATAGCACAGTAAATGGATGATTTTTATAAAAAATAGTTAGTTTTCTATGAGTTTATAATAGGCACCTGAGGCTAACCACGTTCGAAGCACCTCACAAATTTACAACTTTTAAATAACTCGACCCAAATGTAGAATTCCATAGTTTTCAATATGCCAAAAACACAGCCGTCTACACGCGATCAATTCCTACACTTTCAAGCCATACCAACCCGTTGGATGGATAACGATGTGTATCAACATGTCAACAATGTTGTTTACTACTCATTCTTCGACACCGCAGTCAACCAGTTCTTAATCGAACAAAATGCGCTAGATATTGAACACAGCACTATTATTGGCTTAGTAGTGGAAACACAATGTCAATATTTTGCTCCAATAACGTTTCCACAAGTCGTAACGAGTGGTCTCCGAGTTGATAAGGTTGGGAAAAGCTCGATCCATTATGGAGTTGGATTATTTTGTGAAGACGATAATGATGCATCAGCTCAAGGAAGCTTCATACACGTTTACGTTGATCGATTAAGTAGACGTCCAGTTCTGATACCAAAGCCTATGTTAGAGGCGCTCATAAAAATTTCACCTTCTTTTTCATGAAATTACTGATATTTCGTGGAGTGCTATGAGCATACAATCAAGAATATACGAGGAAATATCGACCTTTTTTATAATTTTTTGCCGTCCACTGCAGAAGAACTAATGAACGCTAAACTGAAAAAGATTATAACGATCGCAACAACTATGCTAGCAGTAGCATGCCTGACGCCTAACTCCTGGGCGGATACCGATTGGGCCGATGATTTAACAGCGATATCTGAAAATGACTGGAGCTATGAGAAAGCGCGGCATCTCGTCGAACGCGCCGGATTTGGTGATATACCTATCAACATCGAGCGTCTTGCAACGATGGGGCCTAGAGCGGCCGTAAGGGAACTTGTTTACTTTCACAGCATTCCAAGTACGCTTCCCGACTTCGACCATTCAGGAATACACGATAGTGGCATTGAGCCCTTCCCAGCTTCGAGACCAGCAGCCACAAAACTAGCCAAAGAGACCGGAGAGGCCATAGGCGTCAAAGTTAAACCTGAGGGGAATCGCCGACTTCAACCGGTCGTTGATCGCTTTTTCTATTGGTTACGATCAAGCATGTTAGAGACTAGACGCGTCGCCCACTGGTGGGCGAACCGGATGCTTCTCACAAAGCGTCCTTTAGAAGAAAAAATGACACTTTTTTGGCATGGACACTTTGCCACCAATGAAGAAAAAGTAAGGGACTATCGAAAGCTACTAAATCAAAATCAAGTTTTTCGGGCTCATGGGACTGGTAACTTCAAAGATTTATTGATCGCAGTCTCCCAAGATCCAGCAATGCTTGCATTTTTAGATGCAGGGGTAAACATTAAAGGATCTCCAAACGAGAACTTCGCGAGAGAAATAATGGAACTCTTCACGATGGGCGTTGGTAACTACTCAGAACAAGATATTCGAGAAGCCGCCCGCGCGTTTACTGGCTGGAATTTCACCGACCTTCAATTTGTAGTAAACGCCAGTGAACACGATACATCGAATAAAACATTTCTCGGGCGCACTGGTGCATGGGATGGTCTAGACATCATCGATATGATTCTCGAAAAGCCGGTCACCGCCGAATACATCGCTGGGAAAATATACAAATTCTTCGTTCGAGAAGAGATCACTCCTGAGCTACAAAAAGAATTGGGGGCGTCATTCTATAGCTCAGGATACGAAATCACCCCTCTCCTTGAAAAAATATTTTTATCTAAGGATTTTTACAGTCCAGCATCGATGGGGACCCATATTAAATCGCCCGTCGAACTGGTTATTTCAACCTACAAGAAACTCGGTCTGGATGTCGTACCTGGGGTGCCAGACTTTTACGACACGACAGAATCGCTAGGACAGATCTTACTGTTTCCACCCACGGTCGCTGGCTGGGCGGGTGGCCGAAGCTGGATAACACCCGGTCTTTTGCTAGCCAGGGGAAATTTTGTATATGACACGGTTTTTCCAAATATAAATTTCTTGCCCAGTGATCGATACCCAGAAAATTATCAAATTGGGGTTGTAGCAGAGCGGCTTGCAACGGGCGCAGACATTGCCACAGCAACGCAACCGGAGGACAGTTATGCCACCTCAGCGTCCAACAACATGGTTGATCGAGATGAGGAATTTAATACGCGCCTTGGCAGCTATCGTGGCTGGAGAATGGCCATCGAGAGAGTAAAACCAATAAGTAGAACGCCCGCTCGATTAAATTTAACTAAAATGATTTTAGCGGCTAAGTGCACTAATACGGAAGAGGTTGTCGATTATTTAAGTAAAAGGTTTTTTACGATTTCTATAGATCAGGACACAAAAAAATTAATCGCTGACTTCCTTGAGAAACAACTTGGTACAAACAACATAATAGACGCTCAAACTTTTTCGGAAGAAGCCGTGCGAGAAACGTTTCATTTACTTCTCTCACTACCAGAATATCAACTCGGCTAACTAGTCGCCAGAAATGATTAAAAAATCAACATTCAAACGTCGAGACTTTTTAAAACTGTTGGGTGCAGGTGCAGCAGCAGGTAGTAGCGTTAGCCCCATTTTCTCGCAACTTTCTCCGTTAGCTTTTGCTGGTGATGACACTTCGGATAAAAAAATTCTTGTAGTGCTTGAGCTCTCAGGTGGTAATGATGGGTTGAATACATTAGTGCCCTATGGAGATGATGCTTACTACAGACATCGGCCAACTCTTGGTATCAAACCTAATAAATTGAGGAAAATAGACGACCACTTCGGCTTTAATCCAGACATGTCAGGTATGGAGCGTCTATTTAAGGATGGGAAAATGGCTGTATTTCACGGATGTGGCTACGACCAACCTTCATACTCACACTTTACATCCATGGCATATTGGCAAACTGCAGCGCCGAACAGTGGAGAGTCCTTGGGCTGGGTTGGTCGCCTTGCCGATGCCCTAGACCCCAATGTAACGGCCAATTATTTAGTTAATGTGGATGCCACTCAATCTTTGGCGGTAGTCGCTAAAAATCACGTCCCAGTTGTCTTTGACGACCCAAAGGAGTTTGGACGTAAAGGCTTATTTAACTCGAGGCCACTCCTAGATAAAGACCGCGTCGCAACTAGTAACAGCTCACAAGCGCAGAGACGACTTTTAGAGTTAGCGAAGAGTGCCAGGCAAGCGTCGGAGAAGGTCAGATCAGCGTGCGAAAATTACAGTACACCGATTGATTATGGTATCGCGCCGTTAGACTTAAACAAAATAGCAGCCTTGATCAACGCGGATATGAATACCCGTCTTTATTACACATCGTTTAGACGTAATGCCTTTGATACCCACGTACAACAACCCAACCTGCACCAACGACTATTAACTTATTTTTCTGACGCGGTATCGGGATTTTTCAGTGATATGGAACGTATTGGTCGCGCCGACGACGTAGTAATGCTCGTGTTCTCCGAGTTCGGACGGAGGGTTGCTGAAAATACAAATTTAGGCACGGATCACGGAACAGCAAACAATATGTATCTGATCGGAAATTCAGTTAAGGGTGGTCATTATGGCGACCTCCCAAGTCTGACTGCGCTTACCGACGGCAATATGCAACACACGACGGACTTTAGGCAGGTTTATGCGACCGCCATAAGCGGTTGGCTGGGGTTAGAATCTCATGAACAAGTACTTCGATATAGATTCAAAGAATTCCCGGTTTTTAGTTAGTCCAGATGAATAGCATTCAACGTACGGTCAACCTTTAGGCAGGCCGACCAGTTACGGGAAACTGTGGGTCTGTATAACCCGGAGTCGACGGATGGCCTGGTGAGACCAGCTTATCAACAAATTGCTCGTCATCGGCATCGATTGCTACATTTAAAGCGCCATAATAGTCCTCCCACTGCTCCAAGGTTCTTGGTCCGCCAATCACGCTATTCACAATGGGGTTGGCTAAAACCCAAGCAACCGCAAGTTGCCCCGGCGTGATGCCTTTTTTCCTCGCATAGTCAACAAAATCTTTGGCGAGTTTGATAGATTCTTTGCGAAACTCAGTTTCCATCATGCGCTTATCTTTCCTACCGGCTCTTGTGCCTTCACTGGGTTCCTGGCCGACGTGATATTTTCCAGTTAATACTCCTCGCGCAATCGGACTAAACGGGACGACACCTAAGCCGAATCGTTTACAAACGGGCAAAATATCAACCTCCGGCATCCGATTGACAGCGTTATAGTAAGGTTGACATACAATCGGTGGAGGCACACTAAATTCTTTGCACAACATCAGGACCTCCGCTATTCTCCATCCTCGGAAATTTGATATCCCAAAATGACGAATCTTTCCCAGACGAATCATATCTCCCATTGTCGTAACAGCCTCGATCAACGATGTCGGCTCATAATCTCGGTGCAGATAAAATATATCGATATAATCCGTATCCAATCTGACTAAACTTTCATCCACGGATTTTGTAAGCCACTTCCTAGAAAGCCCACCTTGATTAGGCAATTCAGCTAGCTTTTGTCCCGCTTTGGTTGCTAGAACCCACCAATCTCTCGATGACTTAATAAGCTCTCCAACAATACGCTCTGACTCACCTTGCACGTACACGTCCGCGGTATCGATAAAATTTACACCGTGATCTTTCGCTGAGGATACAATTCGTTTCGACTCATTACGATCAGTTTGAGCGCCAAAGGTCATAGTACCAAGGCATAATTTGGAGACACTAAGTTGATTACTTCCAAGTGAACAATAATCCATCAATCTCTACCTCCGAGAAATTCGAGTTTTTAATCAAGTATTCACCATGATCTTATCTAATCTGTAAAATCATTACAGTAATAGTCAGATAACTCTTTATAAATGTCAGGAAAAGCGATGCAGTCGTTACCAGCTACCATGCAAGCCATTGAGATCACAGAACCGGGGGCACCTGAGGTTTTAAAGATCCTACAACGACCTCTACCTCACATCAAAGAGGATGAAGTTTTAATTAGCGTACATGCGGCGGGAGTTAATCGTCCTGATGTGATGCAAAGGACTGGACTCTACCCACCTCCGCCAGGAGTAACTGACATACCTGGATTAGAAGTGTCTGGGATTATTGTTTCAGTGGGGGCTCAAGTAAGTGACTGGAACGTTGGCGATTCTGTTTGCGCGCTTGTCGCCGGCGGTGGCTATGCAGAATATGTAAACGCACCTGAATCACAATGCCTACCTATCCCTAAAGGACTAACTTATCGCGAGGCCGCCTCCCTTCCAGAAACTTACTTCACGGTCTGGTCAAATGTATTTGACCGAGCAAAACTTGCTGAGAAAGAAACCATCCTCGTTCATGGCGGGTCAAGCGGCATTGGGACTACAGCCATTCAACTATGTCGCGCTTTAAACCGCAAGATCTTTGTGACGGCTGGATCCGATGAGAAGTGTCGCGCCTGCGAGGCTATCGGCGCAACTCAGGCCATTAACTACAGAAGTGAAGACTTCGCCGAACGTGTTATGGCACTAACCGATAACAAGGGCGTGGACGTAATCCTCGATATGGTGGCAGGTGAATATATACATCGCGATTTAAAATGCCTCGCAGATGACGGGCGAATTGTGATTATTGCCTTTTTAGGCGGCGTTAAAACTAATCTCAATATGACTGATATTCTCAAACGGCGACTCACGATTACAGGTTCTACGCTGCGACCACGCTCTACTAAATTCAAATCAAAGATAGCCGTATCACTTCGAGAAAAAGTTTGGCCATTACTTGCATCTAGAGTTATTGAGCCTTTGATCTTTAAATCATTTCCGCTCCAAAATGCTGCTGAAGCTCACAGCCTTATGGAGTCAAGTCAGCATATCGGAAAGATTATCTTAGATATTCGTAATCAATAAAAAATGAAGTACATCATTGATAAGTTCGTGGAAGTTTTAACTTTAAATGCGGCGCCAGTTCAATCAAGGCCTGTTTATAGACATCTCGCTTAAATTCAATGACCGTATCTAATGGAATGAAGAACGAATGCCATCTCCAAGCATCAAATTCAGGATCTTTAGACTTTCTTAACGACACATCGCTGTCTCTTCCAACTAAACGTAATAAAAACCATATTTGCTTTTGTCCCTTATAAGTCGAACGAGTATCGCGGCGCACGAACTGCCGAGGCACATCGTAACGTAACCACCCATCTGTCCGTCCGATAATCTTCACGTGATGAGGCTCGAGCCCGACCTCTTCGTCCAGCTCTCGGTACATCGCCTCTTTAGGCGACTCCCCTTCTTGTATCCCACCTTGCGGAAATTGCCATGCATACTCCCGCACACGCTTGCCCCAAAAAACCTCATTACGTTTGTTGCAGATAATAATACCCACATTCGGACGGTATCCATCTCGATCAATCATGATCAAAACCCCCGTCAAAGCCAACAATAGATCTATTTTTACATACTTATGACGTATCTAGTTCATCAAGTGAAAAGTTTTTTCGCCTGTGACGATTGAAAAGACCGCATACGCTGGACCATGTCATCAAAATCCAGGCCCAAGGACTGTTTTAACTCTCGTGACAATTTAGTGATGCTGGCCATATGAGCAGCGGTTGGTTCCTTACAAAAAGCAAGCGCAACAATATTCCCGCCCTTGGGCGTTGGAATCAATGCGATTTGATCAAACGATGTCTCAATTTGCTTGATTCTAGATTTTAATTTTGGGTCGTTTGACCATAAATTTTGTATGTAAATACCCTGTTGCGTCAGGTGATTTTTTATTTTTTGGATAAATTCGTCTTCGGTAAAGCCAGCAGGCACCCCAGAACCGTCAAAAGCATCCAGCATAATGACGTCGTATTCTCCAGCGCTATCGATCCAAGTCATACCATCTGAATAAATCACCGACAATCTATCGTCGTCCTCAGGCAGGAAAAAGTACTGACGCGCAACATTTATAACTTGCTGAGAATTCTCGATAACACAAATATCTATCTCGGGAAGCATTTTCCGGATAAATTTGGGTATTGAGCCTCCACCCAAACCAATACAAGCCACTGAACGAACTCGAGCATGAAAAAGCATAAATGACATCATAGCTTTCGTGTAATCGAGAATCAGGTCATTGGGGTGGACTAGACTCATAGAGCTTTGCACTGTGCGACTTCCCAGGTATAGACTCCGAACACCCCGAGATTCGCTAACCTCCACCTCAGAGTCGATACGTGAATTACGAAATAGATTTAATTTTCTTAACATATTGACCTAAACACCTAAAGTAATCAGTTATTGTACGGGTGGTTTAATCACATAACTTTTTTTCATCGAGATAGAATAAGAGCTTCGTGAAAACATAATTATCATTATCCAAAAATGCGTCTAACTCAATTTTTTCTAAACACGCTAAGGGAAGCCCCAACCGAAGCCGAACTTACCTCACATCGATTGATGCTCAGAGCCGGGCTTATCAAGAAACTCGGTGGGGGTTTATATTCATGGCTTCCATTAGGGTTTCGAGTTCTTAAAAAAGTGGAAAATATTATTCGGGAGGAGATGGAACGAGCGGGTGCACTCGAGGTACTTATGCCCGCAATTCAGCCAGCTGAACTTTGGACAGAATCTGGGCGATGGGCAATTTTCGGTGAGCAAATGCTTAAAATTAAAGACCGACATGATCGTGATTTCTGCTTCGGACCCACCCACGAGGAAGTCATCACAGACATCGCACGACAAGATATCAAGTCCTATCGCCAGCTCCCCATTAATCTTTACCAAATTCAAACCAAATTTAGGGATGAAATTCGTCCACGATTTGGAGTAATGCGTGCGCGAGAATTTCTGATGAAGGATGCGTATTCATTTCACACTGACTTTGATGACTTAGAGCGCGAATACCAAAACATGTTCGACACCTACTGCCGAATATTTGAACGCCTAGGCCTCAAATACCGCCCAGTTGCAGCAGATACAGGCGCAATTGGGGGGACTGGATCACATGAGTTTCATGTTTTAGCGGAATCTGGAGAAGATGCAATTGCGTACTGTCCTGAGTCCGATTATGCCGCAAACATTGAATTAGCCGAAGCAGTGGCACCACAAGATATTGAACCGCAAAGTATGGATTCTTTAACAAAAATATCAACTCCAAAAGCGACAACATGTGAGGACGTAGCGATTCATCTTAAAAAATCAACGTCAGATATTTTAAAGACCCTTGCGCTAGTTGCGAACAATGAATTTGTTCTAATTCTCATTAGAGGTGATCACCAACTCAATGAAATCAAATTATCAAAAATTAACGGTATGAATGAATTTCGTTTTGCGACGGATGAGGAAGTTCAAAACTATTTGGGGTCTCCGATTGGTTTTATAGGCCCTGTGAATATCGATTCGAATATTCGGATTATCAGTGACCGTGCAGCTCAATTAATGGTGAATTTTGTTTGTGGCGCTAATGAGAGAGACTACCATCTAACTGGCGTCAACTTTGACCGAGATATAAAAAACAATACAGAGGTTGCAGATATCCGAAACGTGATTTCAGGAGATTTGAGTCCAGATGGCAACGGGACGCTAGAAATCTGCAGAGGAATCGAAGTTGGCCATATCTTTCAACTCAGGACAAAGTACTCCGAGCTCCTAAAATGTCAATATCTCGATAAGGATGGAAAAAGTAAACCTACCGAGATGGGGTGCTATGGAATAGGCGTGTCAAGAATAGTTGCAGCAGCTATAGAACAAGGTCATGATGACAAAGGGATTATATGGCCAGAGTCTATCGCACCATATAAGTTAGGGATCGCAGCAATCGGTTATAAAAAAAGCGAATTGGTTAGGAATTTTTGTAATGATTTGGAGACCAAGCTCAAAGAGGCAGGCATAGAGGTGTTACTTGACGATCGTGGAGAAAGACCCGGCGTTATGTTTGCAGACCTTGAATTAATCGGGATCCCTTATAGATTGACTGTGGGGGATCGCGGAATTAACGACGGGCAGCTTGAGTGGACAGATCGATTGACTGGCGAAACTTCTTCGATCGCCTGCGATGGGATTGTAGACGCAATCATTGGTGAGTTACACAAAAAAAACTAATTAAGACATAATCAAATTTATAATGCCCGAAATACTAGTGTTGTATTACTCCCGAAATGGCAGCGTCCAACAAATGGCCAGGCTCATTGCGAGAGGAATCGAAATGGTACCAGGTGTCACTGCACGCGTGAGGACAGTTCCACCTGTATCTGCTACGACCGAAAAGACTGAATCGGTAATTCCTGAAGCAGGCTCACCATATGTGGAAATTGATGATTTGCGCACTTGCATTGGACTAGCGCTGGGCAGCCCAACGCGCTTTGGAAACATGTCTTCGGCTATGAAATACTTCATCGATCAACTTGGAGGTACTTGGCACGCTGGAGATCTTGTCGGAAAACCAGCGACAGTATTCACCTCAGCGTCCTCAATGCATGGCGGTCACGAAATTACATTAGCAACGATGATGTTTCCCTTAATTCATCTCGGAATGGTCATAACCGGAATCCCATATTCAGAACGTGAACTGCACACAACAGTGACCGGTGGCACGCCTTATGGCTCCAGTCACTTCGCTGGTCAAGATGGAGAGCGGGCGATCTCAGCAGAAGAAAAATCCCTTTGTATCGCGCAAGGTAAACACCTCGCCTCGATCGCGATGAAACTAAACCAAAAAACGAATAGCTTCCTCAATTAATGCGTACTCACCAATTCTTTTCAAGTGGTGGAATCATTCTGATGAGCCTATGGTGCCTAGCTTGGGAGGGATATATCGCGCCATTGAATCCCGATGGCTCCTGGTTAATCCTCAAGTGCATCCCAATCATCCTTCCATTAACCGGAATGTTACGAAATACTCTGCGCGCATACCAATATGCAGTGCTTTTAGTATTTCCGTATTTCATAGAAGGAGTGGTTCGCTCTTACGCTGAGGCGGGCTTATTTCAACTGATGGCATTCGGTGAGCTGGTTTTGTCTCTTCTCCTTTTCACTTTTCTTTTGATGTCAGTGCGCACTATACGCACTCAAGGTCAATAACTAAAAAAATGTATGTTGGACGTTTCGCGCCAACTCCATCGGGCCCGCTTCATTTTGGATCACTTGTCACCGCAGTTGGAAGTTACTGTGACGCTCGGTCTAAAAAAGGGAAATGGCTAATCCGTCTTGATGACCTAGATCAAGAACGAGTCGTAAAAGGTGCGCACTCAAATATTCTTGACACGTTGGACAGTTATGCACTTTTTTGGGATGACGAACCGATCTACCAAAGTAAGCAGAAACACATCTATACCCATTGGCGAAAAAAATTAATAAAAGAGCTTGATATATATCCTTGCGTTTGCAGTCGACAGACGATTAGAAAACATTCAACTCTTAACGGTGATGAATGGATATACAGTGGGTATTGCAAGACTCATTCATCTAAAGATAAACCTATAAGAAGCTACCGAATCAAACTATCTACACCGTGCTCAGTATCTATAGATGATCTCGCATTAGGATTGATCACTGACGACCTGTGTAAGTCGTCTGGTGATTTTGTTCTCTTCAAGCCAGACGGAACTCCGTCTTACCACTTAGCAAGTATTTTGGATGATCACTACTCAGGCATCACGCATGTGGTTAGAGGAGAGGACTTACTGCTTTCGAGCCTGAAGCAAGCTAAACTTCAGAAAATAATTGGACTTACAAATTCTAAATTTCTTCACTTACCCATAGTTAGAAATAAAGAAGGAAAAAAACTATCAAAGCAGAATAAAGCTGACCCAATAAAAATAGCATTGGCGAGTTCGACACTATTCAACGCATTAACTTTTCTATCGCAATCGCCCCCGAGCGAACTTCGAACGCAAAATCCGAGCGATATTATGAACTGGGCTGTTGAGAACTGGAAGGTATCCAGCATACGCTACGAGGGCAGCAACGTTAAAGCCGAGGCGGCAATTCATTCCACTCACATTCAAGACGACTGACCATTTTTTGAAGGTGAATGAACGCCTCATCTACTATTGCTTTAGTCCCCTTCACACCCAACTCTACGCGACGCAGACGCTCTGCAGTGAGAGTCGGAAGACTAAACACTTTGCATCCCGGATATTTGTCAAGGCATTCATCCATCAATGGGATTAGAGAGCTCTCAGGCACATCAAATATAAGAACTGATCGTTCAATATCACGATCCATCACATGATGCTCTATATACTCGTTATCTAAAACCCACTCCATCATCGACCATGCCATAGATGGGAATCCTGGTAAAAAATGATGCTGTTTGATACTGAAACCTGGAATACGATTAAATTCATTAGGAATGATTCTGGAGCCATTCGGAAACATACCCATTTTGATTCTATTTGGGTACGCGTCATGGCCGAACTGGCCTTCTATTTCTAGCTTAGCATCAGGGTGAATCACCAGGTCTAACTCGAGCGCGTCAGCCACAGACTGTCTGGTGTAATCATCAGGCGTTGCCCCAATCCCACCGAAACTAAAAACAGCATCTCCGGAGGCTAAGGTACGTTGAAATGTACTCCTCAAAAGCTCGGGACT
>CAJQIK010000126.1 GCA_905478365.1 uncultured Burkholderiales Genera incertae sedis bacterium | reverse complement strand
GTTCTAAGCATGCTCAATTACCATGAAGCTCAAAATCATCACGCCTCTCGTCCAACTAAATTACAACAGTTTTGCTCCTTGGGTTACGAATGCATTACTACCGTCTCATTAATTTTTACTATTGGGTTTGTAACAACAGCAATCGTAAGTTCGGCAGAACCTATTATCCTGAGATCCATAGTCGGCTCTACGATGGTATGCGGTATCTGGGCCTACTATGTTCTCTGTTGGAGCACATCTGGCCAGAGTCTTGCGCAAAAGGCCTGGGGCCTCAAAACGGTGCGCCAAAATGGGGCTAGACTGAGTATTAAAAGGGCCAGCATACGGTTAGTCTTTTCTATCGCATTCAATTTAACCCTTGTTGGCCCATTAATACTCCTCATCAGCAAAGACAATCAATTACCTCAGGATAAATTGCTCGACACGCGAGTGATGCGGACGGACCGGAATTATTGAACATATCAGGCAATTATCGTCGCTCACGATTCGCCACAAACGCGTAGGCGCCAAATAGAATTAAAACGATAGGTATTAAGCTGTAAGTCGCGGGATGCCAACGCCCAATGGTACCTATCGAGGTTATCAATTGAGTCATAAAATAAAGTCCGACTCCACAAGTAGTTCCGATGAAAATCCAAAAACCCGTATGGCGATTTCGATTTTCAAAGCTGATAAACGCGACCGCAATCAATACCAGTAAAAATACCGTGACTAGGTGACTAATTTTTGACCACTGCGCCGACTTGTACCGATAAACATCCTCGCCATTAATTTCTAAATGCGCGATATATCGTGCAAGCTCCAAATAAGTTAAGTGAGCCTCGCCCAAAAGCAACGAATTCAGGATTTTTGGGTTAATCAACGTGTTGAGTGTTAAAGATGGGGTCGATGACCGAACTAATCGGTCAGAATAAATATCGGTCACATGCACGTCGCTCAATTGCCATTTGTTTTCATCAATGATGCCAGTTGAGGCTTTTATCATTCGGCTAAGAGAACGATCATTATCATCAAGTTCAAATATCAAAACGCCGGACAATTCGAAATTTTTAGTCAACCTCGTCACATTAATGATTCGATCTTGATCCTTAATCCAATGACCTGAACGAAAAGTCTGAGCGATGACATGCTGTTCCGATCCAGAGCCGACATTAATGGTCTGAAGCACTCTCTCTGCCTTAGGTACGATCAGCTCACCGACCAAAAAAGCGACAGAAGATACGATCAACGCTACGACCGATAGAATGAGCATTAAGCTTTTAAGCGACATGCCTGCACTTCTCATCACTACGTACTCAGAGTAAGACGAGAACCTTGCGAGCGCAGTTAAAGTGCCGGTAAGGGCCGAGAGCGGAATTAACTCGTAAGCCCAAGAGGGAACCTCCAAAGCTGAACCATATAAGGTCAAACCAATCCCCATATTTGACTGTTTTCCCTCAGCAATAGCTTGAATGAGATCGAAGAGGAAAAATAACGCAACGAACAAAAATAATACCGATCCAATACTTACGAGAGTCTCAGTAATAATATATTTTCGTAATGTTCTCATCCTTGCCTCCGGGCAACTAAAAATCTTCTGAATACGCCTAGCCGTTGGAGAAGTAACACAGCAAAAATAATGAAAGTAATGAGATGGGGTAAAGTGAGGCCCATCCATAAAGACCAAGTAGATTGATAAACTTGGGCTTGAACAATACCGAGGACGTTTTTGTACAACAGAAATATTAAGACACCAACCGCAACGCTGTAAGAGCGCCCACCTCTATTATTGACAAAAGATATCGGTATGCTGATAAGCGCCAGCAAAATCGCACTGAGCGGCAACCCAATACGCCATACCAGCTCCGAAAATGCATGAGGAGAAGCCTCGTCAATGAGTGAAGCTGTGGATCTCCCGCTGAGATGAACGTAAGGTTTCTTGACAGGATTCTTATCCATCCTGATTCCATATGTGGCAAATTTAGTAACATCGAAATCCTGAGACTGATCAAACTCTGTATATCGATAACCATCCTCCACCACGAGATAACTAGCGCCTTGGGCAGACTCTTCTTGGCGACCGCGGTTCGCGCTCGTTATTGAGATCCCGTGAGCCTCCCGGTTAAAGATAAAAACTCCATTTAACCCCTGCACACCTGAGTCAAGACTATCGACGAAAATAACCGTTGAACCATCTTTAGACTCGAGGAAGATACCGGGCGAGACTGTCGATATATCATCATTAACTTCTAGAGCTTGTTTTTCAATTTCTAACCGCTGCTCCGCCCAGGGCGCCAAAAACAGGCTCAAAACAGCGACTAACATTGCAATCGGCGTCACAAACCATAACGTAGGTAATACCCATGCGGACAGAGCCTTCCCTGAAGATGCCCACACCACCATCTCAGAATCTCGATACCATCGGCTCAAGCTAATCGTGACGGCTAAAATAACACTTAACGAAAATAAGATAGGCAGGTTTTTGACGCTACCTAGAGTCAACAATAAAAATACCGAGCTAAATGGGACCGAACCATTTGCGGCGTACCCTAAATAGCGCACGAGTTGCGTGACGAATACAACCATTAAGAGTGCCGCAAAAATGACCACCCATGTCACTGAATATTCTTTTACAATGTTTCTTGAGAAAATAGTCATACATTCAGGTGAAATCACTTTAATTGAAGCTTTTGCAAAACAACTGATGGACCCCAAAACACCAAACTGAGGACGTAATCGATGAACTTTAGCATAACCACAAAATCCCCGGAAACTCTAAGCAACTACGTAGTAGTCGGCATGTTTGAAAGTCAGAAACTCACCTTTGCCGCAAACACTATCAACAAAGTAAGCAAGGGCACATTGCTCCAAAACCTAAAGTCCCGAAAGTTCTCAGGCACAGCTGGTCAAACATTAGAGCTCACAAATCTCCCGGGAACAAAAGCTAAAACCGTGCTGGTTATTGGGCTTGGAAGTAACAAATGCAAAGTCGAATTCATTAAAGCCATTGAAAATGTTTTTTCGAAGGTTCGAGAAGCCGGGGAAACGGCCATTACCCTATTTATTCCTGAGCTTAAAGCCAGCGGCGTGGATCGAGCATGGATGACTCGCCAGATTGCCTCAATCGGCACTAGCCTCAGTTACAGGTATGAGCAAAGGAAAACTTTGCTCGACGGAAAGTCATTTTCAGGTGCGCCCGCCAAGGTGGCGGTAGCAATTGAAGGAAAAAGCGCATCAAGTGATAAGACCCATCTCGCACAAGGCAGCGCCGTTGGCAAGGGCATGAACTTAGCAAAGGACCTTGGCAACCTACCCGCAAATATTTGTACACCTCGTTTTTTGGCGGAAATCACGACCAAATTGGGCAAACAAAATAAATTTATGGTTAAGTGCCTCTCCGAAGCAGATATGAAAAAACTCGGCATGGGGTCCCTCTTATCAGTCTCACAAGGCAGCAAAGAGCCTGCGCAGTTAATTCACGCATCCTATTCAGGCGGCAAAAAGAAAGACGCACCGATTGTCTTGGTGGGTAAAGGAATTACTTTTGACACAGGTGGCATTTCGATTAAGGCATCGAGCGGTATGGATGAAATGAAATATGACATGGGGGGCGCGGCGAGTGTTATCGGGACTCTATCCGCTATTTCCGAGATGAAGTTACCCATTAACGTTGTCGGACTCATAGCCGCTGCCGAAAATATGCCGAGCGGGACAGCGACACGCCCTGGTGATGTGGTGACCTCCATGTCGGGTAAAACAATTGAGATACTCAATACTGATGCTGAGGGAAGGCTCGTTTTATGTGATGCGCTGACCTATGCAGAAAAGCTCAATCCAGCCGCGGCAATCGACATCGCTACGCTCACAGGAGCATGTGTCGTTTCGTTGGGCAAGGTAGCCTCTGGGCTCTTCAGTAACAACGATGACTTGGCAGAAGAAATCAGCAAAGCGGGTATGACCTCTTGGGACCGTGTTTGGCGCATGCCCATATGGGAGGACTACACAGAGCTACTCAGCAGTAACTTCGCTGACTTAGCTAATATAGGTGGCAGAGCCGCCGGCAGCATCACGGCTGCTTGCTTCTTAGCGCAATTTGCAACTAAGTATCCATGGGCTCACCTAGACATTGCTGGCACTGCATGGGTGTCAGGCAAACAAAAGGGCTCAACTGGCAGACCCGTACCACTCCTGTGCGAGTTCTTGCTCAACCGTATATAGAGCGATCGGAAAAACGTAAATGCAATAGAGAATGACTGAGATTATCTTCTACACAGGGATCAATGACGAGCTACCGTTTCTTCTCAAACTCTCTGAAAAAACATTAAGGATGCGACGCAGGGCGTGCATTGCCACGCGAGACGCTGGTCACTCAAAAGCGGTGTCCGAGTATCTTTGGTCGCATGACGCGACTAAATTTATTCCGCACTCCTTAGAGTCTGACGCATTAAATAATGAACTAACGGCTCTAGAATTACGGCATGACGATACAAGCTCGCACCTGGACATCTTGATCAACTTAACCCCAAAATCTCCCATCCGATTTAGCTCATTTCAACGGCTAGTCGAGATTATTACGAAACATAAAGACTCGATTGAGGTCGGTCGGCAACGCTTTAAATGGTATCGAGACCGCGGCTACGATATCAAAGTACACAAAATGTAGCTCGACATAAAGTCGTGCAGCTACGCACGTAATAGTGGTGCGTCAAACCCGACAGATGGTTTAATTACACGCCATAAAGATCCGCTTGTCGGTAAAGAGTCATGACCAAATGGTGTTACGATGAATGTTAATTTTTTAATGGTCCAATACGTTTTAAAAAGCTTCAAACATGGAGAATAAACCTCAAACCCCAACATCTCAATCTGACTTGGCCAAGACCTTTGATCCTAAATCGATTGAGGACTACTGGTATAAAAAATGGGAAGAATACGGATTCTTTAAGGACGATACGTTCTTATCGAAGGAGGGCGAAACAGCAACCTACTGCATACAGCTGCCGCCACCGAATGTAACCGGTACCCTACACATGGGGCACGCCTTCCAGCAAACACTCATGGATAGCCTCATCAGATATCACCGTATGAGCGGTAAAAAAACAAATTGGGTCGTAGGGACTGATCATGCGGGTATAGCCACGCAACTCGTTGTCGAACGACAACTCGCCGCAACGGGTCAAAAACGCGCTGATTTAGGTCGCGAAGAATTTTTGAAAGAAGTTTGGCGATGGAAACAACAGTCCGGATCAACCATCACCAACCAAATGCGGCGTTTGGGTTCTTCAGCAAATTGGGAATACGCTGACTCAGAGGGTGGTAAATCAGGCTACTTTACAATGGACGCACACATGTCCCAGGCCGTTGTGGAAGTATTTGTTCAGCTGCACCAGGCCGGATTGATTTACAAAGGTAATAGGCTCGTTAACTGGGACCCAAAACTGCAAACAGCCGTTTCCGACCTTGAAGTCGAGAGCATCGAGACAACCGGTAAAATCTGGGAGATTAAGTATCCCAGTGTTAACGGTAAGTTTACTGTTGTAGTCGCCACTACCCGACCCGAAACAATGCTCGGAGATGTCGCAATTGCAGTGAATCCAACCGATGATCGATATGCTGCCCTGATCGGAGAGCAGGTCATTGTTCCACTTTGTGAACGCACAATCCCTATCATTGCAGACGATTACGTAGACGCGGCATTCGGAACGGGCTGCGTAAAAATAACTCCAGCCCACGACTTTAATGACTTTAGTGTAGGCGAGCGACATGACTTAACGCCCATTAACATCCTGAATCTCGACGGCACGCTCAACGAACACACGCCAAAGCGCTTTCAAAATATAGACCGCTTAGACGCGCGGAAATTGATTCTTAAGGAACTCGAGACGCTAGGACGTTTAGTAAGCGAAAAGAAGCATACGCTCAATGTTCCGAAGTCGGGTCGTACCGGCGAGATTGTCGAGCCCATGCTAACGGATCAATGGTTTGTAAAGACCCAAGGGTTGGCCGACAAGGCACTCAAAGCCGTGAAAGATGGGGACATTAGATTTCATCCTGATCACTGGACCTCCACCTATAACCACTGGTTAGAGAATATTCAAGATTGGTGCATTTCGAGACAATTGTGGTGGGGACACCAAATTCCCGCTTGGTATGACGCAGATGGAAATGCTTACGTTGCGCGTAACGAAGCGGAGGCCCGTGCCGAGGCAAAGGCGAAAGGGTATACGGGAGAACTACGTCGTGACGA
>CAJQIK010000125.1 GCA_905478365.1 uncultured Burkholderiales Genera incertae sedis bacterium | reverse complement strand
AGATACTCGTTTTTCCATTTCTGCAGCCTTTTTTTCATGACGTGCTTGCTTAGAGTCGTATTTCTCTTTCCATAGTTTGGAGCGCGAGGCTTGATCGAGTTTCATGAGTTGAAGGCTGGCGGGTTTGGTCTGAGATACGCTCTTGTCAAGGGGAACAATGTTAATGCAGTTAGTCGGACAAGGGGGTAAGCAGAGCCCGCAACCTGAGCACAGTGAATTTAAAATTGAGTGGTTTTTTTTAGCTGACCCTATGATCGAATCAATTGGGCAGGCATCAATGCATAAAGTGCAACCTATGCAAAATTCCTCATTGATTATTGCAGTTGATTCAAGATCTGTTTGTTTTATATCTTTGGCGAGCGGGATCATAGTCGCATTCGTTAACTCGGCAAGGGCTTGGATGACTTTCGCGCCACCGGGTGCGCATCGATTTATATCTGCTCGAGATACCGATATTGCTTCCGCATAAGTGTAGCAGTCAGGATATCCACAACTTTGGCATTGAGTTTGCGGCAGTATTTCGTTTATTGTCGCTGCAATTTTTTTTGAGGACATATTTATAAATAGCTTTCAGTACTTTTCACTTACCAGGCACTTCAGCTTGGGAGATAGCTTGCGCACAATCCTTAACTAATTTTGGCCCCTTATAAATTAAGCCAGAATATAGCTGTATGAGTGATGCGCCTGCATTAATCTTATCCAGTGCATCCTGGGAAGTAAGAATGCCGCCAACTCCGATAATAGGTATAGAGCCTTGCGTTAGATTAGATAGTTTCTGAATGATTTTTGTTGATTTTTGGGTTAGAAGACCCCCGCTTAGCCCTCCAGTTTCAGACAAGTTTTTTAAATTTTTGTTGGGTCTTTGTATTGTGGTGTTCGTTGAAACAATGCCATTAAATCCATAGGTTCTTACAGCATCCACAATATTTTCTAATTCAAAATCATCCAGATCTGGAGCAATTTTAATAGCGATGGGCTTCATTACTCCATGGGTATTCCGAAGTGTCTCGCGAACTACACTGATATGCTTGAGCAGCATGTGTAAATTAGCGCTTTCTTGGAGGCTTCTTAGATTTTCTGTGTTTGGTGAGGAGATATTAATCGTTATGTAGTCGGCGAGGGTGTAGACCTTTCGTAAGCAGTGCTCATAGTCGTGGTGCGCGTCTTCAATCGGTGTAGTTTTATTTTTACCAATATTGATGCCGATTACTGCATTTCGATTTGAGCTTTTCACTCGGTCGATTAAATAATCGACACCTTTGTTATTAAAGCCCAAGCGGTTCACCAATGCTTCCGCTTCAGGAATACGAAAAAGTCTGGGTTTTGGGTTGCCAACTTGTGGTTTTGGGGTAACAGTTCCAAGCTCGATAAATCCAAAACCCAGACTTTGTAAGGAGTTAATAAAGTCTCCATTTTTGTCTAAACCTGCCGCAAGTCCTACTTTGTTTCTAAAACTTAAACCCATCACGTTTGAGGGATTATTTACAATTGTGTTTTTATTGAAGGAGAATCCACAGGCATTTAAATGTTTAAGGCCCCAAAGTGCAACGTCGTGAGCTCTCTCAGGATCAAGTCGAAACAGAATTTTTTTTGATGTGTCGTACAACATTGAGGACATGTATCTTTTAAATTAAATTGATTCTAATGGGACCCAGCGATCTTGAATTAACCCCTCTATTGGATGAAAGCGAGTTTTGTAGGACATTTTTATACTTTCTTTGATCCAATAGCCGAGGTAAAGATATCTAAGCCCTAGTTTTTTACATAGCTCTATCTGCCAACAAATACTGTATGTCCCGTAGCTGGCTGACTTGTTTTCGGTATCGAAGAAGGTGTAAACCGATGATAGTCCATCCTCAAGGTTGTCTACGATGCTGACTGCTACGACGTCCTTCGAATTACGAAACTCAACTAGTTTTGTGTCTACGTTACTTTGAAGAAGAAAGTGCCGGTACTGTTCCTGACTGTCTTGATCCATTCCGCCTCCACTATGACGTGCACTCTGATATTTTAGGTAGAGGTCGTAATGTTCTGCTGAATTTTTTAAGTCCATTACCTCGGTTGTGAGGTGGGAGTGCCGTGTCATCACTCTTTTTTGTGATCTAGAGGGCTTAAAGTCTTTCGTATCTATTCGAACTGGAACACAAGCTGAACAGGAATCACATATTGGACGATATGTAAATGCACCGCTACGCCTAAAACCAATGCGCACAAGTTCTGAATATATGGAAGCGTTGATTTTATGGCTGGGTGTTGCTACTTGGGACCTCGCGAGTCTTTTGGGAAGGTAGCTACACGCGTACGGGGCTGTTGCGTAAAACTGTAATTGATTGATCGGTAGGTCTCGAAAATCGCTCATAGCTGAATACTTTTATATTCTTGTGTATCTAAGGCGGGAATTAATTCGGTTAGCATTTGTTCAAAAATTAGTCGATCAACCATCTCACCCCCAAGAGAGCTGAGGTGCGCAGAATATACTTGGCAATCGATCAAGGTTACATTTTCTTTGATTAAAACGTCTACATAGGTCGCTAATGCGACCTTAGAAGCGTCTGGCGCTAGGGAAAACATTGACTCGCCGAAAAATACACCTCCCATCGATACTCCGTACAGGCCGCCTACCAGTTCACCATTCAACCATGTTTCAACTGACTTTGCGATTCCTAGGTCGAATAATTTTTCGTATGCAGTTATCATTTCGTCATTGATCCAGCTCTCGTTTTCATTATGTCTCTTAGGACCGCATTTTTCGACTACCGATATGAAAGCTTCGTTTGTGGTGACGTCATATGTATTTTTTCGTAATGTTTTTCGCAGTGAGCGGGAGATTTTTAAGCTTTTTGGATAAAGTATTAATCTAGGATTAGGCGACCACCAGAGTATCGGTTGGCCCTGAGTAAACCAAGGAAAAATCCCTAAACGATATGCACGAATTAGTGTGTCTGTAGACAAATCGCCCCCTATTGCGAGTAGCCCGTCCGGATCGTTAAGGGCGTGAGTGGTGGGGGGGAATGGGTCTCCAGGATTTAATACGGGAACCATCATTCCTTGGGCTATAGCGTGGAGTTTTTACTGATTAAGCCACAGGCAATGGCGCGGCCTATGACCTCGTTTTGGCCTTTAGCTATCAAGATTAAGGATCGTCCAAGGATGCTCTCGCTACGTGGTCCAGTTAGCTTAGATCCTAAAATCATAAATTGCGATTTAACTGAGCCATTTTCGTCAGCAGTCACAGCACCTAAGCTACCTATTTCGTTCGCTTCAATTGCGTGTCTTTGTAAATTGTGGGTTGTATGATCAAATGGTTGCCCGATACTACCTTTTAACGGGTCACGACAATCCCCAACCGAATAAATTCTCAGGCTGTAAGTATTAAGTGGCGTCAAGTTAGTGAGATAAACGCGAGTTTTTAAATATTTCCCATCCTCATAAAACCTAACCACGCCGTTACTCAATTTGTCATCAATGGGCGCCAAAACAGATACAGCGCTACATCCCAAGCATAATAAACATGCAACTAGCGAGATAGAAAATTGAACGAATAGTTTTAACGGGTATTTAGATTGCATTTTTTACATAAACTAAAATTAATGAGGTTATAGAGGTTAAAACAATTGTTCGAACTCCTCTATCGGCAAGGGAAACCCTAGAAATATTAAATACGTTTAGTGTAGATTATAATACCCCGCTGAGTTGCAATTTGCAGTTTTTTGTCATCCAAAGTCATATTAATCGAAAGTCATGAGCGTGAATGAAGGTCCAACTCCCTCAGTCTGGGTAACCAGATGCTCTAGGCTGCTAAGGCCTAGCTCAACCGTTCTTGATTTGGCTTGCGGATCAGGAAGGCATGCGCATTATTTGGCCAGTAGGGGGCACGATGTTACTGCATTAGATAAAAGCCCTGAAGCGCTATCAAAAATATCATCATCAATCGGGATTCATACTTATCAGTTTGATCTTGAGGTAGGTGCTTGGCCCTTTTCGGAGCGGAAATTTGATGCGATTGTCGTGACGAATTATCTTTATCGACCCATAATCCAAAATATAGTCAATACGCTTTCCCCATCGGGTATTTTGATATACGAAACTTTTATGGTTGGTAATGAGCGCTTTGGTAGACCAAGTAATCCAGATTTTTTATTACGCCCAAATGAGTTAATCGATGAAACGCACGAAAAGCTGCAGATTTTATTGTATGAAGCTGGGAGAGTTAGTGATCCTAAGCCATCTCTAATTCAGAGGATTTGTGCTGTTTCAGGCGATGCTGATTACTCTGACATCACGATTTAAAACGAGTGATTAGGGTAGAATAAAACATATATTTAGTATTAATTTTCTGTAGATTCGGAGGTGGCGATGTTAGTCGGAAGTCTGGTTGCAATTGTGACCCCAATGTTTGAGGACGGAAGTATAGATTACGACTCCCTAGGGCATCTAATGGATTGGCATATCGACTGTGGAACTCGTGGCATCGTCGTAGTCGGAACAACGGGAGAGTCGCCGACCGTAAATGTAAATGAGCATGCAGAATTAATTGAATACGCCGTAAAACACGCATCCAGTCGAGTGCCAGTCATTGCCGGTACAGGCGCTAATTCAACTGCTGAAGCTATCGATTTATCACAGCATGCCCAGAAGGTTGGGGCGGATATGAGTTTGTCCGTTGTGCCTTATTACAACAAACCGAGCCAAGAAGGTTTATATCAACATTTTCGCAAAATAGCAGAAACTGTTGATATGCCACACATCTTGTATAACGTGCCTTCTCGGACTGTAGCCGATTTGCAGAATGAAACCGTTTTTAGACTTGCCGAGGTTGACAATATAGTCGGCATCAAAGACGCCACAGGAGACATGGCTAGGGGCGCTGAATTAATTAGTGATACTCCGAAGGAGTTCAGTGTTTACAGTGGGGATGATGCGACATTTATGGCTCTCATGATGTTAGGCTCACAGGGCGTGATTTCGGTTACTGCAAATGTCGTTCCAAAAGAGACTCAGATGGCGTGTGAGGCGGTTTTGTCAGGTGATTTTGATGAAGCTCGGTTACTGAATCATAAGCTATCTCCTCTGAACACGACCCTATTTTTGGAAGCTAATCCCATACCTGTCAAATGGGCGTTGGGGAAGATGGGTAAGATTCAAAAAGGTATCAGGCTTCCTCTCGTGGACTTAGATGAGGAGTTTCATCAGCTAGTGCATGATGCTCTCGTGCATGCGGG
>CAJQIK010000124.1 GCA_905478365.1 uncultured Burkholderiales Genera incertae sedis bacterium | reverse complement strand
GATTGAATCGCTCGTTTTAAAGGTCGTGCGCCATACGCAGGATCGAAACTGCTCTCGCCCAATAAATCCAGAACATCATTTTGAATATCGAGCCCCATGTTTAGTGATGCGAGCCGACTCGCAAGCCTTTTTAGCTGAATATTAAGGATCGCACTGACATCCTCACGACCTAACCCATGGAACACAACGACTTCATCAATCCGATTAATAAATTCAGGTTTAAATGAATTCTTCACTTCCCCCATTACGGTGTCTTTTAGCGCAACATAATCAGAGTAATCCATAGTTTGAATCGTTTGGGATCCAATGTTTGAAGTCATTACCACGACGGTATTTTTAAAATCAACCGTTCTTCCTTGACCATCCGTCATCCGCCCATCATCAAGAACCTGCAACAATACGTTAAATACATCTGGATGTGCTTTCTCAATCTCATCAAGCAATATCACAGAATACGGTTTGCGTCGCACGGCTTCCGTCAGGTAACCCCCCTCGTCATAGCCAACGTAACCTGGAGGAGCTCCAATCAATCGAGATACAGAATGCTTCTCCATAAATTCCGACATGTCTATACGAATCAGCTGTTCCTCAGAATCAAAAAGAAACTGAGCAAGCGTTTTACAAAGTTCAGTCTTACCCACACCCGTTGGGCCGAGAAATAGAAATGAACCATAGGGGCGATTCGGTTCACTCAAACCAGATCTGGAACGACGAACGGCATCAGAAACAAGACGAATAGCCTCATCTTGTCCGATGACACGTCGATGCAATTGCGACTCCATTGAGAGTAATTTATCTCTTTCTCCTTGCATCATTCTAGATACCGGAATACCTGTTGCTCGAGAAACGACATCAGCAATTTCATCAGCGCCCACCTCGGTTTTCAATAATTGAAAACTCTCCGCATTCTCGGTCGATTGGGTGTCTTTTTGCAACCGAGCCTCTAAGCTGGGTAATTTACCGTACTGCAACTCTGATACTAACGACCAATTTCCCTCGCGTCTGGCCACATCAATTTGAAGCTTGACTTGATCAATTTCCTCCTTAACATCTTGGGCACCTTGAACCACAGATTTTTCAGCTTTCCAGATTTCATCTAGATCCGAATATTCTTTGTTAAGTCGATCTATCTCAGCCTCAATGCCATCCAATCTTTTTTTGGAGGCTGAATCACTTTCTCTTTTTACTGCCTCTCGCTCAATTTTTAACTGAATTAAACGTCTGTCAATTTTATCGAGCGCCTCCGGCTTAGAGTCGAGCTCCATCTTGATCCGTGCAGCTGCCTCATCAATCAAATCGATAGCTTTATCGGGCAGGAACCGATCCGTTATATACCGATGGGATAGTTGTGCTGCTGCGACAATAGCCGGATCTGTAATATCGACACCATGATGTAACTCATATCGCTCTTGCAAACCTCGTAAAATAGCGATGGTGTTCTCCACAGTTGGCTCATCTATAATCACCTTCTGAAATCGTCGCTCTAGCGCAGAATCTTTTTCCACATATTTTCGATATTCGTCTAATGTTGTCGCCCCAACGCAATGGAGTTCTCCGCGCGCCAAAGCCGGCTTCAGCATGTTGCCTGCATCCATAGCCCCTTCCGACTTACCCGCACCCACCATTGTATGCAGTTCATCGATAAAAATGATGGTCATACCATCATCACGTGCTAACGCCTTCAACACGGACTTGAGCCGCTCTTCAAAATCCCCTCGGTACTTAGCGCCAGCCAAAAGCGCCGCCATATCGAGTGATAATACTCGCTTACCTTTGAGGCTATCAGGCACCTCGTCATTAATGATTCTCTGGGCTAAACCCTCAACGATGGCTGTTTTTCCTACTCCAGGTTCTCCGATAAGAACTGGATTATTTTTCGTCCGACGCTGCAAGATCTGAATAGTCCGACGGATTTCATCATCACGACCGATTACTGGATCGAGCTTTCCTTGTCGAGCGCGATCCGTAACGTCTAAAGTGTAGCGCTCAAGGGCCTGCCGCTGACTTTCAGCATCTGGCGAATCGTTTGGCTCTCCACCTCGTAAATCTTCTATTACCGATTTAAACCCTGACTCAGAACCTCCATGCTCTCTTAGAATTTTTCCTATCCCTTGTTTCTCCTTGATCGCCGCTAATAGAAATAATTCTGTGGACACGTATTGATCTGTCAGATCTTGTGATAACTTTTCCGTCGCGCTCATTAACCGAGCCATCGATTGAGATATGGAGAGTTGCTGAGAATCTTTTACTACTGGAAAGTTATCAATTGCTGAGCGCAGCCCAGCTTTCAGGGCATCGGTTTTCACTCCCGACCGCGCTAAAATGGATTGGATGAGCCGTTCATCTGAATCAATCAGTACATACAACAAATGCTCTGCCTCTAAAGTTGCATGACCTTCACTTGATGCAAGCTTTTCCGCCGATGCTAACGACTCTTGAAACCGAGTTGTATATTTATCGAACCTCATAACGTTTCCTCATATGAATCTCTAGTTAGTACTAAAATTGGGGAATATTCAACAATTTCAAGTCCAGTGGATAACCGAATTGGTTTTTTAACGCAATTTTTAGCATGTAGATAATGGTAAGGTCATAAACAATGAGAAAAATCCAGTTAGTTACAACATTATTATTATTGAATTGGGGGGCCTGTTATGCAGCCGACTCTGACGCCGATAAAGCACTGATCGCTGAAATGCAGTCAGTAGCATCATCATTTATGAAAACTTTAGGGACAACACTCAAAACGACAATACAGTCTGGAGGAGTCAAATCGGCTATTCATGTATGCGAGACCGTAGCGCCCGAGCTCGCAAATCAACTGTCTAGAGAAACCGGATGGAAGGTCTCAAGGGTGAGCCTTAAAGTCAGAAATCCTCTAATAGGAAC
>CAJQIK010000123.1 GCA_905478365.1 uncultured Burkholderiales Genera incertae sedis bacterium | reverse complement strand
TAACCTCTGCGATCGACGCAGGAAAAATTCAACCTTTTTATAAGGCCAATACCCTGAGTGCGGGCGAGGGTAGTCTCACCATTGATACCCCAGAGGGCGAGGTGACTGTCGAATGTGATCGAGTCATTGCACGACTGGGCGCATCGCCACCAAGAAAGTTTGTTGAATCCTGCGGAATTACGTTTCCATCTGACGCACGCAACGCGTTGCCTGAATGTTCAGAACAATATGAGTCGAATGTATCTGGGATATACATTGTTGGTGCCTTGGGAGGTTACCCACTTATTAAGCAGGCCATCAATCAAGGTTATGAGGCTGTTGAGTACATTTTAGGAAACGCTGTCGAACCAGCGGATGCGCCAATTCTCAAGTCAAAAATTAGCATTCTTGGAACTGATGATGTTGAGAGCTTCTTGAAGAAGGTTCGTGATTCGATTCCGATATTCTCGGGTATCAATGCATTGATGCTCAGGGAAATGATAGTTGAATCGACGGTACATAAATGTGCACCTGATGATGTGGTCTTCGAGAAAAATGACTATACCAATAGTTTTTATGTCGTTTTGGATGGGTCAGTCGCAGTCATGATAGACGAGAATGATCCGTCTAAGCGGATCGTTATTGGGCTTGGAAATTATTTCGGCGAAATGGGTTTGATTTCTGGACGCCGAAGAACGGCAACGATAAAAGCCGAATCGAACTGTGTTCTGATCGAGATTCCAAGGAGAACGATGATTAAGGTCAGGGGCAATTCTCCAGAAGTACGCCAGGCTCTAGACCGAGAGGCGGCGATAAGACAGATCCAAACATACATTGCACCAGATGTGCCGCGAGACGATCTGATTGAAATAGCAAACAGTTCGGAAATTAAATCCTATAAAACGGGTGAAGTTATATTTAATGAAGGCGATGAAGCGGATGCGCTTCATTTGATTCGTAAGGGCTCCGTCTCGGTTTCAAAACGGTTGGGAGGCCGCAGTGTTGTCTTGAACTACGTTGCTTCAGGAAACTATGTCGGAGAGATGGGGTTGATTTCGGATGCTCCGAGATCAGCAAGTGTGACTGCGGCGGTGGCTAGTGAAACGATTAGAATCGATGGTTCAGCATTTAAAAACCTTATGGCGTCGAATCCGAAGCTAAGGGCCACAGTTGAGGAAAAATTTAGTGATCGGATTACTCAAAACGAGAGAATTTCACAAACTGGCGGTAGTGGCGGAATTCTTCAATTTTTGTTAGAGCAAGGTGTCAGTGAAGCGACTGATGTGTTGCTCATCGATGAAGCCCTGTGTGTGGGTTGTGACAATTGTGAGACCGCGTGTGCGGAAACTCATGATGGTGTTTCTAGGCTTGATAGAGAGGCCGGGCCGACTTATGAAACAATGCATATTCCGACGTCTTGTAGGCATTGTGAGAATCCTCACTGTATGACGGATTGTCCTCCAGACGCAATAAAACGGTCTGCATCTGGAGAGGTATTTATCGAAGACAGTTGCATTGGCTGTGGAAACTGCGCGCGCAGTTGCCCCTATGGTGTGATTCAGCTTGCTTCACTCGATAACAAGAAGACAGGAATCTTATCGCGATTATTCGCAAAAAATGATGCGAGTGAAAAGGCTCCGAAAAAAGCTGTCAAGTGCGATATGTGTAGGGATTACGAAGGTGGACCATCCTGCGTTAGAGCGTGCCCGACTGGCGCAGCTGTCCGTGTGGCACCGCAGGCTTTAATTCAGTTACAAGGAAAGTGACGAAGCTTTATGGATATTAAACTAAGCGAGTCTTTTCTGGCCTACAAGAGCTTTAAGTATCTAAAAATTAGCGCTGGTGTGTTGCTCATTACGCTTATCGCTTACCTGGCACACGATCCCGGGAGAGCTCCTAACGGTGGAACATGGTTCGGATATACGCTCGGCGCGATTAGCGCTGGACTTGTCGTATTTCTGGGCTGGTTTGGAATAAAAAAACGTCAATTTATGAGTGGTACCGACTTGCTCAAAGGTTGGTTAAGCGCTCACGTTTATCTCGGTGTGTTGGTTATCTTCTTGAGTCTTTTCCATTCCGGTTTCCAACTAGGTCTTAACCTTCATTCGCTTCTCTGGACTTTGCTTGTACTGACTGTATTGAGTGGAATGTATGGTGTTTTTTGTTATGTCCGGTACCCATCAATATTGACTGGGTCGCGTCAGGGGCTAACCCGAGCTGAGATTTTACTTGAGTTATCTGAGTTAGACATGCAGTGCAGAGATGTTGCAATGGGGTTGGGTGATGAGATTAATGCGGCGATTCTCCGCGCTGCCGAGGGCACTCAGGTAGGGGGTTCACTCGCTAAAATGCTGGATGTGGATCCCGTAGATTGCCCGACGAGGCTCGCACTAGAGTTTTTGGACGACACTGAAGTGTCTGGAACAGAGCAGGAGACAGCGCTAAGAAAACTCCGAGCGGTTTTGATTAGAAAGTTGGAGTTGCTGCGCCGACTCAGAACTTACGTTAGAGCCGCTACCTTAGTTCGCCTGTGGTTGTATTTTCATATCCCACTTTCTATCGGAACGCTTGTTGCGCTTGCTGCGCATGTGTTTGCGGTATTTTTTTACTGGTAACCGGCGGTCGCTATGAAACTGATACTCCGAACCCTACAAAGAAAGACCTCTGGTGATCTTGTTGCTCGAGACAAGTTAATTGCTGGCACGCCCATTCGTTTGGGAAGAGGTGCTGATGTAGAAGTTTTTCTGAATGACCCAAGAGCGTTATTGCATCAAGCCACATTAGTTGAGCGTGATGGTGCGGTATACGTTGATGCCGCGGGTCAGGCGACAATTAAGATTGATGGACACGCGGTCACCAGTGGCCGAATCAATATCGGAGACACTTTTGAAGTGGGGCCGTATGCGCTTCAGCTGCTCGCCTCACCAGAAACCAGTGATGCAGACTACCTACTTACCTTAGAGCTCATTTATCCTTTAGAAAATATTCGAGACTCTCTTTCGGAACGGTCAACACTGAGTGTTGAAGACCTTGGCATAAAGGCGAAACCGTGGTCTATTGCTTTAGGTGTAATTATTGCGGTGATGTTTCTGGCGATCCCTTTGGTAGAGCATTTTAACGGTGAAGCGAATCGAGCAGTATTGGAGATTGATGGTCCGCGCACTGTGAAACAAATTCGAGATGCAAACCAAAGTGGTGAGGGTGAAATTGTTCCCGTCTCGATGAGACAGTTTTGGCAATCCGGGCACTTATCATCTTCCCATAAGATTTTAGGGACTGATTGCAGTGCATGTCATCAAGAGCCATTTCAACAAGTTGCCAATGAGACTTGCACGAGCTGTCACACAGAGGCTCACGAACATGTCGATGCGGCAAAGTTTCCTGATGCGTCTATAAGTGATACGGCATGTCAGACTTGTCATAAGGAGCATGAAGGTCCAGAGGCATTGGTTTTAAATTCAGAAGAGTTTTGCAGTGATTGTCACGGTAATATTGCTTCTGTTACGAACGGGCAGTCTGAACTTAAAGATATTATTTCATTTGAATCTCACGGTGCGTTCGATTACGAGGATGCGACGAATAGACCTAAGACGGGGCTAAAGTTTTCGCACAAACAACACCTTGATGCAGAAGGTATGAAAGTACCGGATGGCCCAATGGGCGAACGACGCGTGCTCAGCTGTGATTCTTGTCATCAAGCTGATGTGACTGGTACGGTAATGGCCAAGCCCAAGTTTGAGGCGGTTTGTGCGGACTGTCATAGTCTACATTTCGAGCCCAACGCGCCCGACCGAATGATTCCTCACGCAGATGTGGCGGTTGCTAAGCAATACATTAGAGATGCTTATGCATCAATTGCATTGCACGGTGGTTTTAAGCCTCGCGATGGTGAAACCGCACCTAAAGTGGTCAGACGTATTCCCGGGACGAAGACAACCGGTATTCAAAAACAAGAGGCACTCGCTTGGGCAGAAGATAAAGCCGATACAGTAATTGGCGGTCATTTCGGTAAGAAATTGTGCGGCACATGCCACGAGATCGTTGAGGATAAAAAGGATCCTCTAAATTGGACGTTAAGCGAAATGCCGGAGGGGGAGTTATACTTACAAAAAGGCCACTTTAATCATGCGCCACATACTTCGTCCTCTTGTGCGGAGTGTCATTCGGCTGATCAATCGGAAGATGCGAATGATCTATTGTTGCCATCGGTAACTGTATGCAAAGATTGTCATGGGGGAGATAATGGGAGCTTAGTGCCAACAACGTGTACGAGCTGTCATGAATTTCATAAAGAAAATAAAACTAAAGCAGAGGTGAAGCAATGAAGACGAGCATTGTTAGACCAACCCAAGTTCGGGCAGGTAGTAAAGCAAGTTTTTCGAGACGAACAGTCTCAAGGGGAATCAAAACACTGTTGTTGAGTGTAGTGTCTGGTTTTATGTTGAGTGTGTCTGCGGTGAGCGTTCAAGCTGAACCAGAGCTTCCTCACTACTCCGGTCAGGCTCGTTTAGGTAGCCAGACCTGTGGCGGCTCAACTTGTCATGGGGCCGCGAAGCCGTGGGCCAATTCAGCTGTTCTCCAAAATGAGTTTGTAACCTGGAGTACTGATGATCCGCATTCCGGAGCTTACAAGGCGTTGAGCTCAGATCGAGGAAAGCGAATAGCCAAAAATCTTGGTATTGAGGATGCTCGTCAGGAAAAAGTCTGCCTTGATTGCCACACAGATAATGTCCCTAAGGAATTACAATCTAAAAACTTTGATATTGCTGATGGCGTTGGCTGCGAATCTTGTCATGGTGGAGCGGTTGAATGGCTTGGATTACACGTTTCAGGTTTCGGAGAGCGTGAGGACTATTTAAATGCTGGAATATATCCCACTGAGGATCCAAAGGCACGGGCGAAGCTGTGTCTTAGCTGTCACCTCAGTGATCCTAGAAAGTCAATTACCCACCGGATAATGGGTGCTGGCCATCCAAGATTGGCGTTTGAATTGGATACGTTTACCGCTAATCAGCCTGCGCATTACCGAATTGATGCTGATTATAAGCAGAGAAAACAACAATCCAGTGGCGTAAAAGTCTGGGCTGTAGGGCAGGCAATGGCTGCGCAAATCACAGTTGAAGCTTTAATGGATAAAAACCGAAACTCTGCTGGTATTTTCCCGGAGCTGTTCTATTTTGACTGTTACGCGTGTCATCATTCCATGGAAGAGCCTCGTTGGGAAAAACGTGAGTCCGTAAATATTGGCCCAGGCGTCCCAAGGTTGAATGACTCCAATCTAGTGATGCTTCGGGTTTTAGCGACTGCTGTTGATCCGGCCATGTCGGCGACACTCTTAGATCAGACCCGTGCACTCCATGAGTCTTCATCAAAGGGGCAAGATGCCACTTTGAAGGCGCTTGGGGATTTGTCTGGAACGGTTTCCAGTTTGGTAGATAGGTTTGCAGCTTCCGACTTCGACGCACCTGCAATGTGGAAGATTTACGATGCACTTGTGGCCGAAGGTCTGAAGGGTGAGTTTGTTGATTTGATCACAGCGGAGCAGGCAACTATGGCGCTTGGTTCTATTCTGGCCGCTATTGAGGCGTCAGGGGCATCGGACGACTTGCAGGGATACAATGACGCTTTAGCGAAGGCGTATACTGCGATTGACAAGTCTGAAGAGTATACGTCTGCCAAGTATACTGCGGCGCTTAAGTTACTAGCAGCGGCGCGGAAGTAGACAACGTGGTGTATGCCAATCTGATTTTCAGATTGGCATTAACAGTAAGGAGCAATCTAAAGAATGAAAAGGTTTGGTTCGTGGTGGCTTAAGATTTTATTGGCGTGCTCAGTTACATTAAGTTTCTCGTTTGCGTTTGCTGAGCGAAATCCGGTTGAGTTAACGAGCGGCACAGGCGCTCACCTAGACATTTTGATGAAGGACGAGTTTCCGTCTGCGACAAAATGTGCCATGTGCCACCAAAAGGTATTTTGGGAGTGGGCGTCCTCGAACCATGCTTATGCCTCTGTTTCTCCAATGTTCCATAAATTTGAGCAGGCCGTAAATGCTTTAACTGACGGGACGATGGGGACTTTCTGTACTCGTTGTCACCAGCAGGTAGGCACTCAGAAGGGTGAACCTAGAGAACTTCCTTTATGGGACAGAAGTATTGTGGCTAGAGAGGGTATTACGTGTATTACCTGCCACAGGGTAAACGCACAATTCGGTAAAGTGAATGGTGAGCGACATATCAATCCTGGAACCATATACGATCCTGTTTACAATACCGGTGACAGTGGTGGCAATTTCGCGGAGGTTATTGAGAATAAGGAGGAATACAGGATCAGTAACACACCCGGTAAGCCCGGAACCCCGATTCATGGTGGGGTGTCAGTGTTTGACCAAATTGGTACCTCAGAATTTTGCGTGTCATGTCACCAAGTTAAGGTAAATTTAGGTATTAAGCTCGAGGTTGTGTGGGAGCAATATCGAGATTCACCGGCCTTCCGTAAGGGCGTAACGTGTCAAGATTGCCACATGGGCAAAGTTCCTGGTGAGGCTAAAGGTTACGATAAGTGGCCTACGGCAATTGTTAATGGCCGAGTCGTCGGAGACTTGGACAAAAAACATTCGAATCATGCTTTTTATGGTCCTGGATACCCCATCGCACATCCCGGTATCTTCCCATTTAATCCCCGCGCACTGCGTTGGAGTATAAAAGAGTGGTTAACATTTGATTACAGAGCAGCATGGGGCGACGCGGATTGGGAAGAAAAGCTCAAGCGTGGGGAAGTCGATTCTCCAGAATTTCCAGATACGTGGGCTGACCCTGAGGATCGTCTTTGGGCACGACACATTGTCAAGCAGAATCAAAAACTTCTCGTGGACAAAAAACTCGACCGTAAGGCCGTTATGGAGAATGGGTCAAGGATTGACGGTCCATTTTTTGATGGGGATACCCCGGAGGTCGGCAAACCGCTTAAGATACGCTTTAGGGTAACAAATGTGGATGAGGGGCATAATTTGCCTTCCGGTTCACTCGGTGCACAGCCAGAAATTTGGATGAATGTCGCGGTTCTCGATCCAGACGGCGAGCGCATATTTGAATCAGGTTATGTCGATAGTTATGGGGACATGGCTGACATACATTCGTTGGATGTAGCAGCGGGTAAGATTGCTTACGATGAGCAATTGGTTAACTTCCAAACGAAATTTCTAACGACAAACATCAAAGGTACGGATCGCGAGATGTATCTACCAGTGAATTTTGACGTGGATCAAAAACCATTTTTGAGACCCTCAGCAGTGCCAACTTCTGTGCAGAATCACCCACCATTGGTGAGAATGGAAGGTCGATCCATCCCTCCGTTGGGCTGGAGAGACGCTAAATACAAGGTTCCCGCCGAGAAGATGACAAAAAAGGGCACCTATAAGATTCTTGCGCGGATGAGAAGTCGAGCGGAACCTTTGTATTTCATGAAGTTCGTTGGTGCTACGCAGGATATGGAGCGCTCCATCAATGAATGGATGCTGGACATTCATCCGTATGCGGTTGAATTTGAGGTTAAATAAGTGATCACAAGAATAAGAACTTTATTAGCGGTAACGGGTGTTGCGCTAAGTGTTCCTTCATTGAGCCTAGCACAAGAGCTAGAGTTTGAGAGAAAAGGACAGGCTGACACGGTCCTTGAATATCGCAACAGCAGTCCAGAGCACCACGGTCATCAGGCGCCACCCGAAATGGATGAAGTTGCTAGACCAGCGGAATATGACTCTACTGGATTCAAACCAGACCCTGTCTACACGGCACCGTATGATCCGGAAGAGCAACTGGTCGTTTATGGCGGAAAAACCGCGATTGATGAGCCTCGTCCCCTTATTGAATGGGGTTATCCCATGTACTCAGAGGGTGATTTCGGGTCGGGAATAAATCTTGTGGGGGCCAAGAACTTGGTACGACCTCAGTTTTTAGTTTACGGCGATTGGAGAACTGTACTAGCATCCAACGATAACGGTGCTGCGGAGAACACGCAGTTGGCCTCTCAGTTGAATTTAGAATTTGACTTGAACCTCACCGCCACCGAGCGATTACACATGTTTGTGAAGCCTCTTGATGATGGTGGAAAGCAGACACGTTTAGAGTTAGGTGGTACACCTGTCGATGACATTGACGGTACTGGGTTCCAAGCGGAGCTAGATTTTGATCCGGAAACTTTCTTTTTTGAAGGTGACTGGGGGTATATTCAGTCTGGGCTTACTGACGAGTACACCACGTTTGATTTACCGTTTGCAGTAGGTCTAGTTCCTCTATTCCTACAAAATGGTCTTTGGGTCAACGATGCGTTTGTTGGCGGGGCGGTTACGGCTCAAGCTAAGAACTCACCAAAATTCGATATTACAAATTTTGATACGACTTTTTTCGTAGGTATGAATAACGTAACCACACCTGTTTTTATAACGGATGGTGTGACCGATGATAATGCCGGTAAGTTTTACGCTCTGACGACATTCGTGGACGTTGCAGAGGGTTACTTAGAGGCTGGTTACGCACGTGTGACAGACGATAGAGATGACTTTCAAATGGACTATAACAACGTCATGATCGCTTGGACGAAGCGTTACGGCGGAAAGATATCCAATAGTGTTCGTTTGCTCGCTAACTTTGGGCAAGACCCTGTCGCAGGATTGAACCAAACTGCCGATGGTTTCGCCCTGTTAGTGGAGAATTCATGGATCACACATCTCCCATCAACGTTAGTTCCGTATTTTAATGTCTTCTATGGAAAAGATAACCCCCAGCCTTTAGCCACGGGAGCAGCAGGTATACTCAAAAATACTGGTGTTAATTTTGAGACTGACGGTATCACAGGCTTCCCTAAGCTTGATGACACGGCTAACGATACGTTCGGTGGAGCACTTGGTGTGATGTACTTGTTCTCACTTAATCAGCAGTTAATTGTTGAATATGCCAATCTTCAAATAATTGGTGATGAGAATGACCCTCTTAGGAACGCGCCCGGCGAGCAACAAGCGATCGGAGTGCGCTATCAAAAACCAATTTCTAGACGTTGGATTTTTAGAACTGACGGTATTATTGGAGAGCGCAAAAATCTTGAGGATATAGCTGGTGTGCGAGTTGAGCTCAGGATGAAATTTTAATCTGCTGGTTACCGCAGCACTCTAATAGCTCGTCAGGAAATAGCCGTTTATTGCAAGTTAAGAGTTCAACTCTTGTCTGTTCTTGAAGTGGTCTAGTGCCTCAGGATTTGCTAGCGCCTCAATATTTTTTACTGGGTCGTTGTGAACAAGGTTCCTGACCGCTAGTTCCACAATCTTTCCGCTTTTTGTTCTTGGTATATCAGCAACCTGTAGGATTTTCGCGGGCACATGGCGCGGGGTGGCATTATTACGAATTGTCCTCTTAATGTCTTCTCGTAAGGTTTCTGTAATTTGTAGTCCATCTCTCAGTCGCACGAAGAGTACAACTCGCGTATCGTTTTGCCAGTTTTGGCCAATGACGAGGCTTTCCATAACGGAGTCAAGTTTTTCAACTTGACGATAAATCTCTGAAGTTCCAATTCTCACGCCTCCTGGATTGAGAACCGCATCTGATCGTCCATAAATGATGAGTGTCCCACGCTTTGTGATCTCTATGAAATCACCATGACACCAGGTATTTTTGTAATTAGCAAAATAGGCATCAAGATATTTACGATCATTCTTATCATTCCAAAATCCAATTGGCATCGAAGGGAAGGGTGCAGTGCACACTAGCTCTCCTTTTTCACCTGTAATCGGTTTCCCTTGGTCATTGAATACTTGCACTTTCAAGCCAAACCCACGACGTTGTATTTCACCGCGATAGACCGGAAGCGTCGGATCTCCTAGCACAAAACATGAAATGATATCTGTGCCGCCGGCGATTGAGGACAGAAGTACGTCTTTTTTGATATGGCGATACACGTAATCAAAACTCTCTGGGGAAAGTGGTGACCCGGTGGACGTTATGGTTGTTAAGTGTGTGAGATTGTGTGTCTTTCGAGGTCGCACTCCCAATTTGTTGATGGCATCAATATATTTCGCGGATGTTCCAAATACCGTCATTCGTTCTTGGTCGGCAAAGTCAAATAAGGTGTCTGGTTTTGGATAGGTAGGTGAACCATCGAACAATAGTAGGGTTGTTCCTGAAGCTAGTCCGGTTACGAGCCAATTCCACATCATCCAACCACAAGTTGTGAAATAGAAAAATCGATCGCCTATTTTTAGGTCCGTATGGAGTCGATGTTCTTTTAAGTGTTGGAGCAGGGTTCCTCCGTGTCCATGGACGATACATTTGGGTACGCCTGTTGTACCTGAGGAAAACATGATGAATAAAGGATGATTGAAAGGTACCTGCTCAAATTTTATCGGACCAGGTTTAAAAGGCTTAACAAAATCCTTAAGATGAACTGACTTTTTAATCGCACCAATTTTTGGTTTTGAGGTTGTGTATGACACCACAACGACTTTTTTAAGCGATTCGAGCGAGGACGCTATTTCACCAAGTTTGTGTATGGTGTCGATTTGCTTCCCATTATAAAAGTAACCATCAACCCCTATAAGGATTTTAGGCTTGATTTGCCCAAATCGATCTAGAACACCTTGTGTGCCGAAGTCAGGAGAGCACGATGACCATAGTGCACCGAGGCTGGTAGTAGCCAGCATAAATATGATTGTATCAGGGAGATTCGGTAAAAAAGCTGCTACACGATCACCCTTTTTGACGCCCTGTTTAGACAGTGCTTGAGCGGTAATTGATACGGCATCATATAGTTGAGCATAGGTTAAACGGTTTTCTACTTTGTCCTCGCCTCTGAATACGATGGCTTCTTGATCATCTTTTTGTCGCAGCAAATTTTCTGCGTAGTTCAGACGGGACTCAGGAAACCATGTTGCACCCGGCATTTGGCTGGGATTCGTGAGTATGGTCTTTCCTTTTCTCGAGGATAGGACGTCACAATAATCCCATAAATTGCTCCAAAATTCCGCCGGTTTTTCAATAGACCAATCGTATAGTTTACTTGATGAGTTTACCTTAAATATATGTTTATTATTATTATTATTTTTAATAAACTGTATAAAGTTGGAGATATGTGACGCTTTAACTCTGGATACCGAAGGTTTCCAAAGCATTTTTGGTGTGACGGACATACTTATTCAGATCTCATTTGTGGAAATAATATAACTTCTCGTATGGAAGCGCTGTCAGTTAAAAGCATGATTAAACGGTCAATACCGATACCTTCGCCTGCGGTAGGAGGCATACCGTATTCGAGCGCACGGATGTAGTCACTGTCGTAGAACATAGCTTCATCATCACCTTGCGCTTTTGCTTCGGCTTGGCTCTTGAAACGCTCGGCTTGGTCTTCGGGGTCATTGAGCTCAGAGAAACCATTCGCAATCTCTCTTCCTGCGATGAACAACTCGAACCGATCGGTGACCTCGGGGTTAACGTCGTTGCTTCTTGCAAGTGGGGATACATCAGTTGGATGAGCGACAATAAAGGTTGGTTGAATTAACTTTTCCTCTGTTGTTTCTTCAAATAATTTTAGTTGGAGCATACCGATCTCATCGGTCGGATAGCACGTAACTTTGCGTTTAGTTAGCTCTTCACGCAAGAAATCTGAATCAGTGAGTGTATCTGGGCTGTATTGCTCGTTATGAGCGACAATCGCCTCTGCCATAGTGAGGCGCTGAAACGGTTGCGCGAAGTCAATCTTATGTCCTTGGTAAGTTATTTGGGCAGATCCAACGCAAGCTTCGGCCAGCTCTTTTAGCATGGTTTCTGTTAGGTTCATTAAATATCGGTAATCACGAAATGCTTCATAGAATTCGAGCATCGTGAATTCTGGATTATGTTTCGTTGATATCCCTTCATTACGAAAGTTGCGATTGATTTCAAAAACCTTTTCAAAGCCTCCGACTACGAGTCGTTTCAAATAAAGCTCAGGCGCCACGCGGAGATAGAGTTGCATGTCCAGCGCGTTGTGGTGGGTAATGAAGGGTTTAGCGGTCGCACCACCAGGAATAGATTGCATCATAGGGGTCTCAACTTCTAAGTAGCCTCGATCGGTAAAGAATGCCCTTAAAATTTGGATTGCTTTTGATCGAATTTCAAAATTTCTTTTCGCTTCTGGCGTAACAATCAAATCAACATACCGTTGTCGGTATCTTTGCTCTTGATCGGTTAAGCCATGAAATTTTTCGGGAAGAGGGCGTAGCGACTTCGTTAATAGTCGCAAAGAGCTCACGCGAATACTGAGCTCACCTGTTTTGGTTTTAAATAGGACACCTGATGCCCCAACAATATCGCCTAAGTCCCAGTGTTTAAAAGCTGCATGTTCCTCGTCTCCGATGCCAGCATTATTAATATAGAGTTGAATCTGACCCGACATGTCTTGAATTGTTGCGAAACTGGCTTTTCCCATGACGCGCTTCAACATAATCCTGCCCGCTACAGTGGCGCTAGCTTCCAATTCTTCTAAAGTTTCCTTATCTCTCTCTCCATAATGATCATGTAACGTTTGAGCGAGATCTTTACGTTCGAAATCGTTGGGAAATGCGTTTCCTTCTTTGCGGAGTTTGCTTAATTTAGAGCGTCGCTCTTCAATGATCTGGTTCGTATCAACCGCTTCTGTTGGAGATGGATTGTTGTTTTCTGACATGTAATCCTCTATTGGTTAGAGACCTTGTTTGAGACTTGCCTGAATGAATATGTCTAAGTTTCCGTCTAGTACGGCTTGTGTATTCCCCGTCTCGACGTTTGTGCGTAAATCTTTTATCCGCGACTGATCAAGTACGTAAGATCTTATCTGGTGACCCCAACCGATATCCGATTTAGAATCCTCGAGCTTTTGTTGCTCTGATTGTCTCTTCCTAAGTTCAAGTTCGTAAAGTTTTGACTTCAGCATCGACATTGCTGCCGCTCTATTCTTATGTTGCGATCGATCATTTTGACACTGAACAACTGTGTTTGTTGGTACGTGAGTGATGCGTACGGCTGAATCAGTTCTATTGACGTGCTGACCACCAGCGCCACTGGCTCGGTATGTATCAATTCTAAGCTCTGCTGGATTGATCTCTACTTCTATCGAGTCATCAACCTCCGGATAGACAAATACGCTCGCGAATGACGTATGCCTTTTAGCATTCGAGTCGAACGGAGATTTTCTCACCAACCGGTGAATTCCTGTCTCGGTTCGTAACGTTCCGTAGGCATATTCACCCGAGATTTTTAGAACGGCACTCTTAATTCCAGCTACGTCTCCGGGTGACTCTTCAAGAACTTCTGCCGAAAATGATTTTACATCGGTATATCTTGCGTACATTCGTAACAGCATTGCGGCCCAATCTTGGCTCTCTGTTCCACCTGCACCCGACTGGATATCAAGAAAGCACCCATTTTTATCCACTGGATTGGAGAACATGCGACGGAATTCCAAGTCTTCGATTTTTGATTGCGCCTGAGCGAGATCATGCTCAATTGACTCAAGTGTTTCTTGGTCATTCTCTTGTATCACCAGCGCTAGCAACTCTCCCATATCTCTTACTTGTGAGGTTACGGAAGATAGAACGGTCACAACAGCCTCTAATGACTTCTTTTCTTTACCAATCTTTTGAGCATTTTCAGGGTTGTTCCAAATTTCTGGATCCTCTAATAACCGGTCAACCTCAGCAAGGCGGTCTGATTTAACATCAAAGTCAAAGATACCCCCGTAGCTGCGTGGTTCGGTCGGCTAGGTCTTCTATTTTCTCTTGTATTAAATTTACGTATTCGGATTCCATAGCTTAATTCGTTGTATCGAAGTTAAATGTTTCAGTACGTTCATTTTACCGGATTCGACGTATCTAATTATTACAATGAACGCATGTGTTTTTATTAATTTTTGATCTGTAAAGAGGTGTTGGCACGACTACGTCTTGAGTGATGACGTCGCAGTTACCAAGTTTCTATGATGAGTTGTGCTGGTCTATGCTCATAGAAGTCATTAATGTCGAGTCGGTATACGCAATTTATCAAATCTGGTACGGCATCATTAAAGTTAAATCGAATCGCGTCTATTTCTTCGCCATGTGGGGAAAAGGAAACTCGTAGCTTTGTGTGTGCATCTCCCAATATTCGGTGCGCTTTAACATGCAGTTCATCCTTGAAGGCTGGCTCGGGAAAACCTTGCCCCCAAACCTGTGTTCTCAATTCATGTGCTAGTACGGGTAAGGAATCTTGTTCTTTCAATGAGCCATCAATATAAATTGAATTATCAATAGCATTTTTTTTGAATTCCTCATTAACTAGCTGATTGAATAAGCGTGTGAATTGTTCTAATTTTTCGAGTTGAATCGTGAGCCCAGCCGCCATAGCATGACCGCCAAATTTATCGATTACAGAGGGATCCATCTTGGTTAATGTGTCCAACACATCTCTTAGGTGAATTCCCTGGATCGATCTACCTGAGCCTTTAAGAGAATTATTTTTCTCAGGAGCAAAAGCGATAGTGGGGCGATTAAATTTTTCTTTAACCCGGGATGCGAGTATCCCAACGATTCCCGAATGCCATTTTGGGTCAAATAGGGTAATCCCTGACTCGGGCTTTGTTTCAATATTTTCTAGATATCTTAGTGCTTGATCTTTCATCTCCCCTTCAATATGCCGACGTTCGACATTGAGTTGATCCAGCTCTCTAGCTAAATCTGTGGCTCTATCAATATCGTTCGAGATCAAGCATTCGATACCTAACTTCATATCGGTAAGTCTTCCCGCAGCATTTAATCTCGGTCCGATGGCAAATCCGAAATCGGCTGCGCGCGCATTGGATGGGTCTTTCTTCGCGATTTGTAATAATGCTTTGATACCTGGGTTCATTTTTCCAGTTCTGATGCGCCTTAACCCTTGGGCAACAAGAATCCTATTATTTCTGTCGATCGGAACAACGTCCGCAATCGTGCCCAACGCAACAAGATCAAGTAATTCAGCTAAATTTGGCTCTTTCACATGTTCATGCTCGAAGTATCCGCGAGTCCTTAATTCCATCCGTAATGCGATGAGGACGTAAAACATGACGCCTACGCCAGCAATACATTTACTCGCGAAACCGTCATTAGGTTGATTTGGGTTAACGATGCATTCCGCTTGAGGTAGTTCTGAGCCAGGAAGATGATGGTCAGTAATTAAGACTTTTATTCCCAACTCTCTGGCTCGGGCCACACCTGTGATACTCGCAATACCATTGTCCACTGTGATTATCAGGTCCGTTTTTTTCGTGGCCACTATATCCACGATTTCAGGAGTTAAGCCATATCCGTGTTCAAACCGATTAGGTACGAAGTAGTCAACCGTAACTCCGATACTACGTAAAAATAGGATAGTAATTGCCGCGGCCGTAGCTCCATCGGCATCATAGTCAGCAACAATTAGGATGTTCTCGTTGTTGGCGATTGTATCCGCCAATAATGTACCGGCCAGAACGCAGTTCTTTAATGTTTCTATTGGTGCAAGTCTCGTCAGGCTATCGTCTAACTCATCGCTAGTTTTGATGCCTCTAGCCGCTAGTACACGCGCGAGAACTGGTGAAATCCCGCTAGCTGTTAGGGCTGTTCGAGAAACATCTGGTACCTCTCGGACTTTAATGGTTCTCGTACGATCAGTCATCTGCGGTTCTCAACCAGTCGATTGTGTTGATACTCTTTTTCCAGAATTTGCGTAACGAGAACTTAGTGCATTTTGCATTATAGAGAACTGATTTTTTCATAATCTGTGCGTTTAACTCGGTGTATCTACCGGACTTCAATAGCGTAATTGCTTGAGCCGCTATCAAGTTGGCCTTGGCTAAACTTTTTGGGTCTTCGTCAATTGGAATCTCGATGAGTGCATCATTACAAGGTGTTTGCTCATTAAATAAGTGCTCGTAAGAGACCAGTGTCGCCTTTGCCGCGTGTGACAATGCTAGAAGTTCCGGACTTTGTGCGGAAACACTCAGGGGGGAATCGGGAAGTGCCGAGTTTGTTCCTTCACCCCATAACCACACACCGTTAGGCCTTTGGTTTGTTGGTGGATCGTTCATGTTTTCGTTGCTTTGATGAAATATCATTTGAGTTTCATTCATTCTGGAGATCCAAAATTGAGCCCGAGGCCCTTTGGGTAAAACTTCACTTAGTGGTTGATTCTCCGCATTGTTTACGTCGGTAGTGCATACTTCCGGATCATCCTGAAGTCCCAGAATAAATAACGATGGCCACAATAAAACAGGGCGTATTATGGCTTCTCCAAAGCTTTCACGAAGTATCTTTTTATAATGTTCGGATTGAGTGCCGACATCTTTCGGCTTATCCAGGCGACGCACGTAGACATCGTTCATACCTGCTGTGTATCCGACTAATTCACAACAGAGATAGTAGGGGCAAGCGGACAGTGCCGGATCAGATCTCGCTAACAGCGTACTGATGGGGACAGTTGTGGGTTGGTGTTGAGTCAGTCTTTCAATCCAATAGTCCTTAATAGACTCGTCGCGCACAGATGTAAGATGAGCGCGACTGAATAGAAGATCGAGCGCCGGAGTAGGCTCTGCTTTTGGCAAAGCTTCAAGTTTAATTGTGCTTGATACGGTTATGGATAGAGTATTCACAAATGATGTAGCAGGTATTAATGTAATAAGATTGATTCTCCCACACCTGGAGAGTGAATCAAATGTTAAACCTAACGATATAATGAGTCTCTGATGATTGTAGAGAATCTCTATGTTTAAACCTTTCGAGCTTTTTGTTGGACTCCGTTATACAAGAGCTAAACGCAAGAACCACTTCATCTCGTTTATATCGGCAACATCGATGGTAGGAATTGCATTGGGTGTTGCCGCGCTCATTGTGGTTCTGTCTGTTATGAATGGGTTTCAAAAAGAGCTTCGTGCAACAATTCTTGGAGTTGTCTCTCATGTTCAGGTAATCGGTATGCATGAGAGATTTGAAAATTGGCAAGAGGTAGTCAAAACAACGAAGTTACAAAACGACGTTATAGGTGCGGCGCCATTTGTATCAGGTGAGGGCTTGTTGACTTTTGGTCAAAGGTCTCAGGGCGCGATAATTCGAGGAGTATTGCCAAACTTAGAGAACGATGTTTCTGACGTGGGAACCCACATGGTGGAGGGTTCTCTTGACACTTTAGTGCCTGGAGAATTTAATGTTGTTCTAGGTATTGACCTCGCAAGATCTTTGGGTATTGGTGTCGGTGATCGATTGGTGATGATCACACCTCAAGGGCAGGTGACCCCTGCTGGAGTTATGCCAAGATTAAGACAGTTTCTCGTGTCTGGTATTTTTGAAGTTAGAAATTACGAATATGATGCGGCATTAGCGATTATTCACATGAGCGATGCGCAAAAACTCCTGAGGCTTGGTGACTCAGTATCCGGACTGAGATTGAAGCTTAAAGATTTATTTAATGCACCACGTGTCGCGTCCGAGCTATCTCGAACGCTACCAACAAGTTTCTATGTCTCAGACTGGACGCAAAGCCACGCGACATTTTTCCGGGCCATACAGATTGAGAAGCGAGCGATGTCAATTATTCTGCTGCTCATAGTAGCTGTAGCAGCATTCAATATTGTTTCGACGCTCGTGATGGTTGTCACCGACAAACGGTCAGATATTGCAATACTTCGAACACTGGGAGCGCTCCCAACTCAAATTATGAAAATATTTTTTATCCAAGGGGCGCTAATTGGTTTTATTGGTACTGTTCTCGGTTTGTTTTTTGGGTTAATTGTAGCGTCAAATATTGACGTCATTGTCCCAGCTATTGAGGGGCTTTTTGGTGTTCAGTTTTTAGCTAAGGATGTTTATTATATTTCTGACATTCCATCAGAAATCCAGCTTGATGATGTAATTTGGATCGGTCTTTTATCGCTTGGCTTAACAATGTTGGCAACGATTTACCCCAGCTTGCGGGCTGCAAAAGTTAATCCGTCCGAGGCGCTACGCTATGAATGAGACTAGCGGGAACAAGAGAGTTGTTTTATCCGCAAATAACGTGGAGAAGAATTATGGTGCGGTTGGAGGCGTTCCTGTTGAGGTCCTAAAGGGGGTTTCTTTAGAGATTCACGCTGGTGACATCACGGCTATTGTCGGCGCTTCTGGTTCTGGTAAAAGTACTCTGCTGCATATATTAGGTGGTTTGGATAGACCAAGTCACGGTGAGGTGCGGATTAATAGCGAGTCATTCTCATCTCTATCGGAATCTAAAGTTTGTGAAATTCGTAACCGCTCAATTGGATTTGTATATCAGTTTCATCATCTGCTGCTGGAGTTTACGGCTTTGGAAAATGTCGCTATGCCGTTACTGATGCGTGAAGACTCGGTTGCAGAGGCTCGAGAAAAGGCTTCTGACATGTTGACACGTGTTGGTTTAGATCACCGGCTCGGTCATCAACCGACCGAGTTGTCTGGAGGGGAAAGGCAGCGTGTCGCCATCGCTAGAGCTTTGGTTACTGGTCCTGCCTGCTTGTTAGCTGACGAGCCTACGGGTAATTTGGATAAATCTAGTGCGGCAGACTTCATGGATCTTATGTTCCAAGTTAATGAAGAGCTAGAAACAAGCGTTGTCGTTGTGACACACGACATGGAATTAGCCGCAAAAATGTATCGAACTTATCGTTTAGATGATGGGTGCTTACGTCCCGATCGTTGATTATGGGAGTTTTATAAAAGATTTGATTTCAACTGCGCTCGGCTTTGACATCAAGGCGTTTAGTGCTAGAATCCGGCTTCCTTTAGGCGCGTAGCTCAGTTGGTTAGAGCACCACCTTGACATGGTGGGGGTCGTTGGTTCGAATCCAATCGCGCCTACCAACTATCTATCGTATTAAAATCCAGCGCCGATCGGCCACACACTAGTTTCGATCGCCTCCTATGCGCGCCGTAAAACCTTCGTTTATCCTCCTATTAAGCTCGATTGCTTTGGCGTGAAGTCCATGAGCTAAAGCTGCAACGGTTTTAAAAGGGGCAATTTTTTGATACCTTATATGAGACCATTATTGGGACTTTTATATAATTAAAATAAATCGAGGAGGTGTCATGGAACTATTGCTTGATCCTAGAACCATAAATAGCCGAAAAGCTTTAGCAGGATGTAAATTGGTTGGAGCTGAATATACGTTGAACCGTTTAGATTATTTTCAGGCGGAGCAAACCAGTGCAGAATTTGTTGCCATCAACCCAATGGCTGCAATGCCAGCATTAAAAGATGGAGACTTCACCTTATGGGAGTCGAATGCAATTCTTCAGTACGCTGCGGAAAAGGTAGGGAATACGAGTGCCTACCCGACAGACTTACAAACACGTGCGGATGTCAACAGATGGCTACTTTGGGAATCGAGTAGTTGGTTTCCGTCATGCTATAAGTATGTTGTTGAGAACTGCGTTAAACCTTTGTTGGGCGGCGAGACTGATCAGTCGGTATTGGATGCAGAGGAGCCTAATTTTCACAAACTAGCCGGTATTCTTGATGCGAGACTAGCAGGTAGTCGTTACATGTGTGGAGATGAGCCTACGATAGCTGATGTGGCGATTGCCGCGCCTATGCATATTCATGCTTACTTTAAGCTCCCGTTGGCAGAGCATAAAAATTTAGTGCGATGGATGACTCAGGATATCGAGAAAAACTCTTGGTGGATTGATACAACCGTGTTGGAGAACTTTGTACTACCCGATGCAGGTTAGTCTTTCCATTCTGATTTAACGACATAACTGCGGGTTTTATACGATATGAACAGTAAGGGCGTTTTTAATTACATGTCTGCGGACTCGCAGAGTTCGTTATATAGAAATGGAAAAGTACTCACCCGACGTAATCTAGAGGGAACGGATTCAGAGTGGGTGGGTGTCAATTACCAAAAGTATGAAGTAACTGTAAATGATGCACGAGAGGGAGTGTCTGCAACATTAGGGCAGCACGGATTTCAATTGCTCCAGAATGATATTGAGCGTTTGAATATAGATTTTTTTGATAATGATGCTGTTCTAAATAACTACTATCCTTTGTGTGCAGATTTGGTGAAAGAGGCTGCGGGTGCGAGGGCGGTGTATGCCTTCGATCACAACATTCGATCGGCGGCTGGAAAAAAATCAAAGAAAATGATCACAGGCGGTCAGCAGGTACAAGGACCAGCGCATGCAGTTCACGGAGACTACACCTTAACCAGTGCCCCAGACCGATTGAAACAGTTGGCGAGGCCACCAGGTAAAAATGACACTATTAAATCATTGATCGAAGAGGGCGCTAGTCTCTTGCCTCCTGCCGACGTGGAGCAAATTCTAAATGGTGGAAGATTCGGGATTATAAATTTATGGCGTAGCATTGTGCCTGAGCCCGTAGAAGTTAATCCCCTCGCACTTTGCGACGCGTCGAAAGTGGATCCAGCTGATCTCGTTGTGTTTGAGATTCATTACGCTGACCGGGTTGGGGAGAACTATTTCGCTAAATACAATCCAAATCACGATTGGTGGTTTTATCCTAAGATGGATCGTTCTGAGGCTCTACTCATTAAACAATGGGATAGTGAGGGAGGGCTGGCGAGAACTAGAGGCGAACAGCCGGACTCCGCATTCCCTGATTCGCCATCTACTTTTAGTTTTCATAGCGCATTTAAAGAGCCTTCGACTCCTGACGATGCGCCTGACCGCTGGAGTATGGAAGTGCGTTGTATCGTTCTATTTTGAGTGCCATTCAGTTTGTGGTGAATATTCTTTTATTGAAAGGTTAAGTTCGGATGATATCTCCTAAAGGGCGTGTAGTAATGATTTCGGGTGCCAGTAGAGGCATAGGCTTTGCGGTAGCACGCAACCTCTATGATGCTGGTTTTTCGTTAAGTCTGGGTGTTCGAGATATTGAGGGAATGCGGGCTACAGTGAAAGACTGGGATGAAGATCGAGTCTTGATTGGTAAGTACGATGCGGTTGATAAGCATACGCATAAGAGTTGGGTGGATACTACAGCTGCGCATTTTGGACGTATCGATGGTTTAGTTAATAACGCGGGCATCATGCAGCCAGTTGCGGTTGACGATGGTGACTTCAACGAGAAGGGGCTCGATCTCATGTGGTCCGTTAACGTTAAGGCACCGCTATCAATGACCTGTTTGGCGTTGCCGCATCTGCGAAAGTCAGGGTCTGGACGGGTCATCAACGTGGCTTCTCTAGCCGGTAAAGCTGTGTTTGGTAATGGGGTTGGTTATTCGATGACAAAGTTCGCAGCAGTTGCCTTGTCACATGCGACGCGACACGGTGGGTGGGCAGACGGTGTACGCTGTACGGCCTTGTGTCCCGGATATGTTGCGACCGATCTAACCAGTTCGATTGAGAGCGTGTCTATGGATGACATGATTTCAGCGGATGACCTTGCAGAGCTGGTCAATACTATTATCTCCTTGTCCAATACGGCGTCCGTTGCTGAGCTCATAGTAAACTGCCGTCCGGATCTAGTCGGTTAGTGAATTCTATACTTCGTTTTAAACTTTATTGATTCTAAGTTTAAGGGTTAACGACGCTGGTTCCTACGTTGGGCTGACCGAGCTCAATGGCGTTGGTGACGGCAGCAGTGGAACTGGCGTTCGCAGCTGTGCCTGATACCGACACCGTACCTACTTGTGTTGCAGTGAAGCCGCCGCTTGTTGGATCATTCGCATGAGTTGACGCTTGTATGGTCACACTCGCACTGACGTCAGCGCTCGCATTACTCAATATACTCACGACGTCGTCGGAATCAGGGAGTAGGACGTTCGACGCACCCAGGTTTTTTGTTGAGAAAGCGAAGGTGCTTGGGTTTTGGATACTCACCAAATCGGCGGCAGCTCGATCACTGAAGGTGACAGAGTAAGTACCACTTGTGTCTGTACCTGCAACTGGGACGTTGGCAAACGTACCCGTAGATTGCAGCGTAGCCGATTGCGTATTGGTGTTGTAGCTCACGAAAAAGCGATTCACGTCGAGACATTGCGAACCACTACACACTTGTGAAATACCACTGAGGTCAGGATCCCAAGTGAGAATACCATCACCCACCAGTGCGAAGTAAGCTTCCCACGTGTCGACAACGGTATCGACACTTGCCGTGAACGCTTGGACATCTGAGGTGAAAATATTAGCGTTCGGTGCCGCCACATCAGT
>CAJQIK010000122.1 GCA_905478365.1 uncultured Burkholderiales Genera incertae sedis bacterium | reverse complement strand
TCGCAAGCCGAAGACGATTGGTTTTTCCACGGTTAGGGCGGGGGATATTGTAGGAGAGCATACGGCTATTTTTGCTGGAACGGGAGAGCGTATTGAGATCACTCACAAAGCCTCTGACCGAAGTAATTTTGCAGTTGGTGCGCTAAGGGCGGCGAAGTTTTTATCTGGAAAGAATGATGGCTTGTTCGATATGCAGGATGTTTTAGACGGTTAATCGTTTTTAAGTACAGGAACTAAGAACGCGTTGGTCGGTATTAGTCTTCTAAGCATTTAGTGAGTTTTAGAGATTGATCGATTGTTCTTTCCGCCTGTATAATAAGGCCCCAGCGGGTGGAACGCTAAGCGACTCCACCCGCTTTTTGCAAGTGCCTTATAGGCACGGCGTCCCCCACTTAAATTTATCCTTGGAGGTCGATTGTCGTATCAAAAGTGTGATCCAGCGATCTTGGTTCTCGAGGACGGAACCGTATTTCAGGGTTTTTCAATAGGGGCTGATAAACGTGCTGTTGGCGAGGTCGTTTTTAACACCTCGATGACCGGTTATCAAGAAATCCTCACTGATCCCTCGTATCAAAATCAGATCGTGACGCTCACTTATCCTCACGTGGGTAGCGTCGGTTGCAATGAGGAGGATATGGAGTCACTCTGCGCGCGCGCTGCCGGACTTGTCATTCGAGATTTACCCCTCAGGGCAAGTAATTTTCGCTCTACGAGTTCGCTAAGCGAATGGATGAAGACTCAAAATGTTCCGGGCATTGCAGGCATTGATACTCGAAAGTTAACTAGATTGCTCCGCGAGAAGGGCTCGTTGCGGGGGGCGATAGGAACCGGCAGGATTAGCCAAGAGGAGCTAATGTCCAGTGTCCGCTCATTCTCTGGGTTGGGCGGCAGCGATCTGGCTATTGAGGTGACTTGTGACAGCGCTTATGAATGGACCCAACCGACGTGGTCGCTTAACCCAGAGGCCCTTAACAGAATTGAATTGAAGAGACATGTTGTTGCCTATGATTTTGGCGTCAAAACTAACATATTACGGATGCTGGTCTCCCGGGGTTGCCGTGTGACTGTTGTCCCAGCAACGGCCAGTGCTGAGGACGTACGCAAATTGAGTCCGGACGGTGTCTTTTTGTCGAACGGTCCGGGTGATCCGGAGCCTTGTGTTTATGCGGTTGAAGCGATCACGGAATTGTTGGCTGATGGTGTCCCGATATTTGGGATATGCCTTGGACATCAATTGCTCGCGATTGCAAGTGGTGCGAGGACTCGAAAAATGAAATTCGGTCACCATGGGGCTAATCATCCTGTTAAAGATCTCCAAACAGGACAAGTTTTAATTACTAGTCAAAATCATGGATTTGAAGTTGATCAAGATTCGCTGCCAGATGAACTTCAAGCTACCCATATCTCTTTGTTCGATGGGAGTTTGCAAGGCATTCAGCGCGTGGACGCACCCGCCTTTTCATTTCAAGGCCATCCCGAGGCGAGTCCAGGCCCTCATGATGTCGATTACTTGTTTGACCGTTTTATGAAAAATATCGATCAAGCCAAAAATAATTAAAAAAGACATAAGGAGCGCTGGGAAGGTTCATGCCGAAAAGAGAAGATATCCAATCAATACTGATCATAGGTGCGGGGCCGATCGTTATCGGTCAAGCCTGTGAGTTTGACTACTCTGGTGCTCAGGCCTGCAAGGCTCTTAGGGAAGAGGGTTATCGTGTAATCCTGGTTAATTCAAACCCGGCGACAATAATGACTGATCCAGAGCTGGCCGATGTTACGTATATTGAGCCGATAACGTGGCAGATGGTAGAAAAAATTATAGCTACCGAAAAGCCTGACGCACTCCTGCCTACTATGGGTGGTCAAACCGCTCTCAATTGCGCTCTAGACCTGGCTAAACACGGAGTCTTGGAAAAGTATTCTGTTGACATGATCGGAGCGAGCAAAGAAGCGATCGACAAAGCGGAGGATCGAGAGAAATTTAAGGCCGCCATGACGAAAATCGGTCTTGATAGTCCCAGGTCAATGATCGCTCATAGTTTAGAGGAAGCGATTCAAGTCCAGGCGCTAATTGGTTACCCTGCGATTATTAGGCCTTCTTTTACAATGGGTGGTGCTGGTGGCGGCATTGCGTATAACAAGGAAGAATTCGTAGCAATTATTGAAAGAGGCTTAGATGCGTCCCCGACTAAGGAAGTTTTGATCGAAGAGTCGGTCATTGGTTGGAAAGAGTATGAGATGGAGGTTGTCCGCGACCGGTCAGACAACTGCATTATTATCTGTTCAATAGAAAACTTGGATGCAATGGGCGTGCATACGGGTGATTCAATTACGGTTGCGCCAGCACAGACGCTTACGGACAAAGAATATCAAATAATGCGTAATGCTTCGGTGGCAGTTTTGCGTGAAATTGGCGTGGATACTGGCGGTTCCAATGTGCAATTTGCGATTAATCCTGACGATGGCCGGATGACTGTTATAGAGATGAATCCGAGAGTATCTCGGTCCTCGGCGCTAGCATCCAAAGCGACTGGGTTCCCGATAGCCAAGGTGGCGGCAAAACTAGCAGTTGGTTTTACGCTAGATGAACTCAAGAACGATATTACAGGTGGACAAACGCCTGCGTCTTTTGAGCCTACTATCGATTATGTGGTGACAAAGATACCGCGTTTTGCCTTTGAAAAGTTTCCACAGGCAGATTCGCGACTCACAACACAGATGAAATCTGTTGGAGAGGTTATGGCGATAGGGAGGACTTTTCAGGAGTCTTTTCAAAAAGCTCTCCGTGGTTTAGAAACCGGAATTGATGGGTTAGACGAGCGATCCGATGATCTTGGAGTAGTAAGGAGTGAGATTACAGATCCTGGACCAGAACGCATTTTGTATGTTGCTGATGCTTTTCGTCTTGGTTTGAGCCTTGAGGAAATTCATGACATAACGCATATCGATCCTTGGTTTCTGGTTTTTATAGAAGACTTGATAATAGAAGAGCGTGAAATTACGAAAGGTTCTATCAAAAACCTTGATCAAGTTACATTGACGCGCATCAAGCAAAAGGGTTTTTCGGATAGACGAATCGCACGATTGTTGGATATTGACGAGGGCGAGGTGCGTGACTTACGAAATATGCTTTCAATACACCCGGTATTTAAAAGGGTCGATACTTGCGCAGCAGAATTTGATACGAACACAGCGTACATGTATTCCACTTACGAAGAGGAGTGTGAATCAAGACCATCAAGCCGTGACAAAATAATGGTTCTGGGTGGCGGGCCAAACCGAATAGGACAGGGTATTGAGTTTGATTACTGCTGCGTTCACGCCTCTCTGGCTCTCCGAGAGGATGGTTTTGAAACGATCATGGTTAATTGTAACCCTGAGACTGTCTCTACTGATTATGATATTTCTGATCGATTGTATTTTGAACCACTTACTCTGGAAGATGTGTTAGAGATCGTTGACGTTGAGAAACCCAAGGGTGTTATTGTCCAATACGGTGGTCAAACTCCACTCAAATTGGCGGCAGGATTGCATGCAGCGGGGGTGCCGATAATAGGCACTAGCCCAGAAATGATTGATTGCGCGGAAGATAGAGAAAAATTTCAAAAGTTACTATCCGATCTCGGTTTGAAGCAACCTCCAAATAGAACGGCTAGGAATCCTGAGGAAGCTATAGAGTTAGCCCAGGAAATTGGTTATCCACTTGTTGTGCGTCCATCGTATGTTTTAGGAGGAAGAGCGATGGAGATTGTGCATCAGCAAGCTGATCTTGAGAGGTATATGCGGGAAGCGGTTAAAGTCAGTAACGATAGTCCTGTCCTCTTAGATCGTTTTTTGAATGATGCGATAGAGGTTGATGTTGATGCGATTTGTGACGGCCACGAGGTAGTGATTGGTGGAATTATGGAGCACATAGAGCAGGCGGGTGTTCATAGTGGAGATTCTGCTTGTTCTCTTCCCCCGTACAGCTTGTCCGCAGCGCTTCAAGATGAACTTCGAAGTCAAACTGTTAAGCTTGCAAAAGGGCTGAAAGTCGTCGGATTGATGAATATACAATTCGCTATTCAGAATCATGATGTCTTTGTTCTTGAAGTTAATCCGCGTGCGTCGCGAACCGTGCCTTACGTGTCGAAAGCTATTGGTCGACCTTTAGCTAAGGTGGCGGCTAGTTGTATGGCGGGTAAAACGTTGGCCCAAATGGGGGTGACCGCGGAGATAGTACCGCCTTACTACTCAGTTAAAGAGGCGGTATTTCCGTTTATTAAATTCCCTGGTGTTGATACGATCCTCGGGCCCGAGATGAGATCGACTGGAGAAGTAATGGGCGTAGGTCAATCCTTCTCAGAGGCATTCGTGAAATCGCAGTTAGCAGCCGGAGTTTTGTTACCTAATTCGGGTAAAGCTTTCATGAGTGTCCGGGATCAAGATAAAGATAAGATCATTGATATAGCTCGCCGATTATCTGAAATAGGTTTCGAATTAATAGCGACCAATGGAACGGCACAGGCGCTCTCTGAGCATGGGCTCCGTGCTGAACGAGTGAATAAAGTTACTGAGGGGCGACCCCATGTGGTCGACATGATCAAAAACGGAGAGATTGCAATGATCATAAATACCGTAGATGATAGTCAAAGCTCGATCAGAGACTCTTACTCAATAAGGAGAACCGCGTTACAGGGGCGAGTGACTTATTTCACAACCGTCGCTGGAGCTAGAGCAGCGAGCTATGGGATCAGTCAGATGACGGATATGAAGGTTTATTCTGTTCAAGACTCTCATGGTTTGATTAATTGACTCTCTTATGGTTACTTATTTAACTTTTTAAGGATGGTTGGTATGTCAAAAGTACCTCTCACGATGTTAGGGGCAGAGAAGCTTCGGGATGAATTGCATCATTTGAAAACCGAAGAGAGACCCTCAGTTATTAATGCAATTTCAGAAGCTCGAGCGCACGGTGATTTGTCCGAGAATGCCGAATATGATGCCGCAAAAGAGCGTCAGAGTTTTATTGAGGGTCGCATCCTTGAGTTGGAGGGTAAGCTATCCAATGCGCAAATTATAGATCCGGCCGCGCTTGATGCTGAAGGACGTTGCGTATTCGGCGCCACAGTGGAACTGTCTGATTTAGAGTCTGATCAAGAGGTGACGTATCAAATAGTGGGGGAGGATGAGGCCGATATCAAGGCTGGAAAGATTTCTGTTAATTCTCCGATCGCGCGAGCACTTATTGGCAAGCAGGAGGGTGACGTCGCGGAGGTTGATGCGCCTGGCGGGGTCAGAGAGTATGAGATATTAGCCGTCAGTTATATCTGACGCCTAACATAGTAAGCACGAAAAAAGTTTAGTAGTTTATTTTTTCTCGGAATCTGCTTCATTTTTGCGGTAAATGATCAATACCTTGCCAATCTGATTGATGGGTGTTGCGTCCAAGGATCGAGTCATTTCTGACATGATTGTTTTACGTTCGTTTCGATCTTCAGAATGGACTTTTACTTTGATTAGTTCATGTGCATCTAGTGCGATGTTGAGCTCTTTTAAGACTGATTTGCTTAGTCCCTTATCCCCGATGGTGACAACTGGGTTGAGGTGATGGGCTTTCGCTTTAAGTTCGCGTTTAAGTTTTTCTGCCAGAGGGTTCAATGTTGTTCCTGAGTTTGTCCGAATCAAAGTCGGTATTGTAAACTCAATGGATTGAATAAGTATTCACAAATGTCAAAACGTAAAAAGACTTGGATGCAAGAGCATGTGTCCGACCCATTCGTCAAAAAAGCGAATGCCGATGGTTGGCGTTCGCGCGCGTCGTTTAAGTTACTTGAGCTTCTAGATAAAGAGGATCTAGTGCAGCCCGGAATGGTAGTTGTTGATTTGGGTGCTGCCCCAGGCGGTTGGAGTCAGGTGGTATCGCAGCGGATGGGAGGTGATGGGTTGGTGATTGCTGTTGATTTACTAGAGATGTCAGAGTTACCTGCCGTGAAGGTTATTCGCGGCGACTTTGGAGAGCAGGAAACGTTGGATGTAATTGAGTCAGAATTAACAAATCGAGCGGTAGATCTTGTAATTTCAGACATGGCCCCCAATATAAGTGGGGTGAAGTCTTTAGATCAAGCGCGCTGGTTAAATCTTGCAGAACTGGCCTTAGAATTTGCTCAAAACTACGTACGTCGAGGCGGCGGTATCGTCATAAAATGTTTTGAGGGAGAGGGCAGCCAGATATTTTTTGAAAGCGTTAAATCGGTGTTTCGTAAAGTGCACAGGAGAAAACCACAAGCATCACGAGACCGATCTCGTGAATTTTTCATTGTTGGGTTGAACAAAATTGACTGATTGGAGCCTTACTTGAGTGAATTCGGTCTAGAATAGTAAGTTAATACAATCTCGGAAAGAGTCCGAGTCATTGGTTGGTAGGAGTTAAAATTGAACAATACGTTTAAAAACATAGCAGTATGGCTTGTAATCGCACTCGTCTTGATGACGGTGTTTAATCAGTTCAGTGCGCGTCAACAGCAGCAGTCCTCGGTGCCGTATTCTCGCTTCATTCAAGACGTTAACTCCGGCGGTGTTGCCGGAGTAACGATTGACGGTCGCAATCTCACGGTACAAAAGTCGGATGGACAACGATATAGCGTTTATTCGCCCTCGGATCCTTGGTTGGTTTCTGATTTACTGAAAGCAGGAGTGGTGGTTGAAGCGAAACCAGAGGAAGAACCCTCACTATTGATGAATATTTTCGTTTCTTGGTTCCCAATGCTTCTTCTTATCGGTGTGTGGATCTTTTTTATGCGCCAAATGCAAGGAGGTGGTAAGGGTGGAGCCTTTTCTTTTGGAAAAAGCAAGGCCAGATTGCTTGATGATACAAACAATGGTGTAACGTTTGCCGATGTCGCAGGATGCGACGAGGCAAAAGAGGAGGTTTCTGAGTTGGTAGACTTCCTGAGAGACCCTGGGAAATTTCAAAAATTAGGCGGACGTATTCCTCGTGGAGTCTTGATGGTCGGTTCGCCAGGTACCGGTAAAACGTTGCTTGCGAAAGCGATCGCCGGAGAGGCGAAGGTACCGTTCTTCTCGATTTCTGGTTCAGATTTTGTGGAAATGTTCGTCGGTGTTGGAGCCGCACGTGTGCGTGACATGTTCGAGAACGCAAAGAAAAACTCCCCGTGTATTGTATTTATTGATGAAATTGATGCTGTGGGGCGTCAACGCGGTGCCGGGCTTGGTGGTGGCAATGACGAACGAGAGCAAACACTCAACCAATTGTTAGTTGAAATGGATGGATTCGAAACCGGGATGGGCGTTATTGTCATTGCGGCTACTAACCGTCCCGACGTCCTTGATCCTGCCCTCCTTCGCCCTGGACGTTTTGATCGTCAGGTCGTTGTGCCGCTTCCTGACATCAGAGGTCGAGAGCAAATACTGATGGTGCATATGCGTAAGGTACCGATGTCTCCCGACGTGAAGGCAGATATTTTGGCGAGGGGGACGCCAGGTTTCTCGGGAGCAGATTTGGCTAATCTGGTGAATGAGGCGGCATTGTTTGCGGCGAGAGCGAGTAAGCGCCTTGTCGACATGGCTGATTTCGAAAGCGCAAAGGATAAGATAATGATGGGTGCTGAGCGTCGCTCAATGGTGATGCCTGAGGAGGAGCGCAAGAATACTGCCTATCACGAGTCGGGGCACGCTGTCGTAGCCAGGTTACTGCCGAGGACTGACCCAGTTCATAAAGTCACGATTATTCCTAGAGGACGCGCGTTAGGTTTAACGATGCAGCTTCCTCAGGAGGATCGTTACAGTATGGATAAAGAGCAAATTCTTCAAAACATAGCCGTGCTGTTTGGTGGGCGTATTGCGGAAGAGGTCTTCATGAAACAAATGACGACTGGGGCTTCTAATGATTTTGAGCGGGCCACTGATATGGCTCGAAGGATGGTAACCCAATGGGGAATGAGTGAGGAACTCGGAACCATGGTGTTTGGTGAAAACGAAGGCGAGGTGTTTCTAGGACGTTCAGTTACGACAACTAAAAATGTTTCTGAAGCAACGATGCAAAGAGTTGATAACGAAATAAAGAAAATAATAGACGAGCGATATGCCTTGGCTCGTAGCTTGATCGAGGAAAATCGAGATAAGGTTGAATTAATGGCTCAGACTTTACTTGAATGGGAAACGATTGATGCGGACCAAGTTAACGATATTATGGAGGGCCGTCAGCCAAGACCGCCGAAGCCGACGCAAAAACCAGAGGATCCAAAAACTCCGCCTGATGTATCCAGTCCCGAGGCGACAACAAGACCGGCAGAGGAAGCTTAGTTTCTCGGTTTCGTTAATTAGTTAGTCCGATGCGACTTTGGTTGGTGACAATGAGGGGCTCCAAGTGAGGGTGGCTAATGGAACATGATGTTACTTGGGGTAACCGTCGCTTTCAATTAAGTCGGCCAATGATCATGGGTGTGTTGAACATCACTCCAGATTCGTTTTCTGACGGAGGTGAAAACCTTGATCCTGAAGTCGCCGTTCAGCAAGCGAAGAAGTTATTTGATGCTGGTGCGGACATAATTGATGTGGGTGGAGAGTCGACTCGGCCGGGCGCAAAACAAGTAACTTTGTCTTTAGAGCGGTCGAGGGTAATTCCGGTAATAAAGGAATTATCTCGATTGGATATTCCAGTTTCTATCGATACGCAAAAACCTGAATTAATGCAGGAGGCGATTGATAGCGGTGCCTGTTTGGTGAACGATGTCTCAGGCGCGAAGACCCCGGAAGTTGCGTCCCTAGTGGCCGAGACTGGTGTAGGAATTTGTGTGATGCATATGCAGGGTTCGCCAAGAGATATGCAAAATAATCCAAGTTATAGCAATGTTGTTGAAGAAGTGCTCGATTACTTAAACAAAAAGGTCGCGGCCTTAGTTGGGGCTGGGGTAAGTTTAGGTCAAATACTGATTGATCCGGGATTTGGTTTTGGTAAGAAGCTAGAACATAATGTGTCCTTATTGCAGAATCTAACCAAGTTTCGTGAGATCGGATGTCCTATACTGGTCGGGTTATCTCGAAAGTCGATGCTAGGGCTTATTACCGAAAAGCAAGATTCTGCAGACCGATTGGGATCTAGTGTCGCGGCAGCTATCTTCGCTGTGGGCCAAGGAGCTGACATTGTTCGAGTGCATGATGTTAACGAAACAAGAGATGCTCTTGTGGCTTGGCAGTTTTTTTCAGATGGAACTCTTTCGGAGTAATGTCGGTGAGTAAAATTAGAAAATATTTTGGTACCGACGGTATACGGGGTGTAGTGGGCGAGGAGCCTATAACGCCAGAGTTTATGATGCATTTGGGCTTTGCTGCAGGGAAAGTCTTTTCGAAGCAATCCTCGGCTGATGCGTCTGGCCGAGCGAAGGTGTTAATCGGAAAAGATACGCGATTGTCTGGGTACATGCTCGAGTCAGCACTTCAATCGGGCCTAGCTGCTGCTGGTGTTGATATTCTTCTTGCAGGCCCTCTTCCGACGCCGGGAGTAGCCTATTTGACGCGAGTTTTGCGTATGAATGCTGGAATTGTAATTTCGGCATCACACAACCCTTTCCAGGACAACGGAGTAAAGTTTTTTTCGGCCGAAGGGAATAAGCTGTCGGACTCTATTGAATTGGACATTGAGCAGCATCTGATTAAGGGGATGGATAGCGTCATTTCGGAGGATATAGGTAAGGCTAAAAGGGTGGTCGATGCCGTCGGGCGATATACGGAGTTTTGCAAAAGCACTTTCCCTCAAAACTGTGATCTGTCAGGGATGCGGATAGTGCTGGACTGCGCGCATGGTGCGACGTATCAGGTTGCACCAGCGGTATTTAGAGAGCTTGGCGCAACGGTTATTGTTATGGGTGATGCCCCCGATGGCACCAATATTAATCTCAATTGTGGCACCTTATATCCGAATGCATTGCGAGAACGAGTCTGCTCAGAAAAAGCGGACATTGGCATTAGTTTTGATGGCGATGGTGATAGGCTAACAATGATTGATGCTGACGGGACGATTTTTGATGGAGATCAACTTTTGTATGTGATTGCCAGCCATCGAAAAATGCCGAATCAAGGCGGCGTAGTTGGTACCTTAATGACGAATCTAGCAATCGAAAATGGATTTAAGGCATTAAATATCCCATTCGTACGTTCAGCGGTTGGAGATCGTTACGTCTACGAAAAATTAATCGAGAATCGATGGGTGTTAGGCGGAGAGGGGTCGGGCCATATTATTTGTCTTGATAAACATACGACTGGTGATGGCATTGTCTCCTCTCTTCAGGTTCTCACCGTTTTGCGCGAGCGCAGTCAGTCCTTGGGACAATGCTTGTCTTCGGTAGATCTATATCCTCAGATACTTCATAACCTTCGGCTCAAGGATAAGTTGAATCGAGGGCAAATTACTGAAGTAAAGACATTGGGCGATGCGGTTCAGAATCGGTTGGGGCCAGAGTATCGGGTGCTTATACGTGAGTCTGGAACAGAACCCTTGCTGCGGATCATGGTTGAAGGGCAGCGAATTGATATTGTTCAGGATGCTATTCAAGATTTGACTGAATCCATTGGGGCATTAATCGACAAAACTTGATTTCTGGCTTTGATCGAATGATGTCGGCTAGTGCTTTATTTTTTTGGCGCTAATGACGAAGCTTTTACGGCTGTAACCTTGTTGTAATAAAGCGCATGTATAACAGTCGAAGCTTTGTAATTTCACACTACGATGCTTTTGTGTT
>CAJQIK010000121.1 GCA_905478365.1 uncultured Burkholderiales Genera incertae sedis bacterium | reverse complement strand
GGCTTAGTGCAAAGAAAATTATTCGCGCTAAGTCGTCGGCATGGATATGGTTTGTAAAACTATCCTCACCAGCATTGACGGCCGAAAGCCCGCTCATCAGTCTTTTGAGTGGCAGGCGGTCAGATGCATAAATCCCGGGAACCCTGAGAACCACCGATAAACATCCCGTCTTTTTAGACCAAGCCCGAACTTGACTCTCCGCATCCAAACGCCTCCGAGCTCGATCTGTTTGCGGCTTGGCCATCCTCGTCTCACATACAAATTCACCCGCGCAATCCCCGTAAACTCCAGTGGTACTCATATATACAAGTCGCTGTGGTATTCTTACGCCGGTTGAAATAGATCCTAAAAAGTTACGAACTCGTTTATCTGCGGGTCCATTCGGATTTGGAGGTGCAAGATACACCACATCGTCTGACAATCCGGCTAATCTTCGCAACGTTTGTGGCGTATCAAGATCTGCATTTAACCAATTGACAGACCGTATCGAGGAGGAAGAATCATTAATCTTAGTTCGACATACAGCAGTGAGACTAAATTGAGACGCATACCGCGCAGCGAACCGCTTTCCGATGTCTCCGTAGCCTACGATTAAAAGTCTTCTCATAATCAGAATTGACGTCTGTTACAACTTAAATACCAAGAAACCAATAATTTTTAAAATACCAGCTTAAGGTTATCACCATAATGACGCATAAAGTTACAATTCAACCGAGCGGCAACTCATTTGTTGCTAACGAAGACGAAACCATTCTTGCCGCGGCAATGCGCTCGGGATTTACCCTACCTTACGGATGTCGTAATGGCGCATGCGCTGCCTGTAAAGGTAAAATTATTAAGGGAACCGTCGACCACGGTAATCCACAGAGCTCCGCACTCGCAGATTTCGAAAAGCGCGATGGACTTTCGTTGTTTTGCCAAGCAGTCCCTCAAAGCGACTTAACCATAGAAGCTAGAGAAATAGAATCAAGTGGTGATATCGAAGTGCGTCGATTACCAAGTCGCGTGGAAAAAATAGAACGTGTTGCAGAGGACGTTGTCGTGTTAAAACTCAAACTACCCGCTAACGAGAGGTTTCAATTTTTTGCGGGGCAGTATATCGACGTACTACTCCGAGAAGGAAAGCGACGAAGCTACTCGATGGGTAATCCTCCTCATAGAAACGAATATCTTGAATTACATGTTCGAAGTATGGCAAATGGGACATTTACAAAACAAGTGTTTGAAACGCTGAAAGAAAAAGATATCCTCAGATTCGAAGGTCCACTGGGCACCTTTTTCCTAAGAGAAGAAACAGAAAAACCAATAATACTTGTAGCTAGTGGCACTGGCTTTGCTCCGATCAAAAGCATTATTGAATATACCTTTGAGAAAAAAATGAGCAGAACAATGGTTCTATATTGGGGCGGGCGGAGACCTAAGGACATTTATATGAGTGAATTAGCGAATCAGTGGCAAGACGAGTACGATAATTTCACGTTCATTCCAGTTGTTTCAGATCAAGAACCAGAGGACGAGTGGACGGGTAGGACTGGCCTTGTTCATGTTGCGGCTATGACAGATTATCCGGACATGACTAACTATGAGGTCTATTCATGCGGGGTTCCAGTTATGGTTGAGGCCGCGCACAAAGACTTCACCGAAAAATGCAAGTTGCCCGAGGAGGCGTTTTTCTCTGATGCGTTTACGCCTTCTGTAGATTCAAAAAAATAGCCATTAGGACCGTCGATGCATAAATTAGCCGCTGTTTCTGAGCCCGGCTGAAATTCCGTTGATTGTTTGCAATATAGAGCGTTTTAACTTCTCATCTTGAGTGCCGCTTCGATATCGCTCCATGAGCCCAATTTGCAAATGATTGAGTGTATCGATGTAAGGAGATCGGCTCTGCAAACTCCTGGACAACGAAGGATTCCTTTCTAACAAACAAGATTGGTTACTTATTTTTAGTAACCATTTGACCGATAGCGCCCACTCTTGTTCGATTCGTCCAAATATACGATTCCTTAAAATCTCATCTTGAACTAGCTCAGCATACCGACGGGCAATTCCGAGATCACTTTTTGCAAGAACCATGTCCATATTCGAAAGCATGACATTAAAAAACGCCCAATCTCGATACATTTGTTGTAACCTAACAATCGCTTGATCACCGTGACTTTTCACCCAGGATTCGACCGCAGAACCAAAACCATACCAACCGGGCAGCATCATCCTCGATAAAGACCACGAAAATACCCAAGGTATGGCCCTGAGATCCTCAATACGATTAGACTTACTGCGAGATGCAGGCCGACTTCCGACATTCAGATCTGCAATTTCTGCGATAGGTGTTGATTGATGGAAGAATTCCACAAACCCTGGATCTTCAAACACGAGGGCCCGGTAGGACACGAAACTATCATGAGCCATTTCACGCAAAGCATTCTCATAATCGATAAGCGTCTCGGAGCGATCAGCATCCTCGGGAGCAACTGTGGCCTGAAGCGTCGCTGCGACAAGTGTTTCAAGATTCCGACGACCAATTTCCGGATCAGAATATTTACTGGCGATCACCTCACCCTGCTCGGTAATTCTGATCTGGCCAGCAACACTTCCAGCCGGTTGAGCAAGAATAGCCTCGTAGCTGGGACCTCCACCACGCCCGACTGTTCCGCCTCTACCGTGAAAAATTCTTAGCTTGACGCCATGAGCTTCAAATACTTTAACAAGCTGTTTTTCCGCGTGGTATATCTCCCAGTTAGCCGTTAAGAAGCCTCCGTCCTTGTTGCTGTCCGAATAGCCAAGCATTACCTCCTGAACATTATGTCTGCTGCTCAGTAATTTTCTATAAAACGGATCGGAGAATAGTGCGTGCATCACTTTAGAAGAGTTTCTCAAGTCTGTGATCGTTTCAAAAAGCGGCACAATATTCATTGAGCAAGTCGGATTATCCCCAGCAATTAAAGCACCAGACTCCTTTAGTAGAAGCGCGACTTCAAAAATATCACTCACGTCATTAGTTTGGGATATCACATAATTTGCAATCGATGCCGCTCCATAGCCACGTTGCAGTTTATTAGCCGCATCAAGAATCTTGAGCTCTTGGCGAGTCAACTCGTTATACTTAAGAAAAGTCGACCGAAGTGGTCTCGATACACTCAACTCGCTTAACAACCAATCTCTTTTTTCCTGTTCGCCAAGATTATCGTATCCCGTCTTACTCACACCACGCGAAAAGAGATCAGAAATTACTTGCTCATGTACTCCTGAATGCTGCCTCATATCCAGTGAGGCCAGGTGGAATCCAAACACATCAGCAGCGCGAATTAAAGTGCGAATCCTTCCTCTCGCGACAAGCGCGCTTCTATTCTGATACAACGAATCGCTAATAATCTTGAGGTCTTCTAAAAACTCTGTCGGACTTGTATAACCGACTGCACTGTTTTGAGCGGAATACTCGGATAAACTTCGTTCATCTGCAAATGCCTTCGCTAATCGAGCACGAATGGCCTTAATGGCACGCCGGTAATGCTCATCTTTTCTATGGTCCGACCTATCTATTGACTGATCCGCTAAACCTATTAATTGATGCGTAACTTGAACACGCCAATCCGATTGGGACAACTCCCCGCTCAAAGCCTCTAGCTCGTTTTGGTAGAACGCATACAGTATGTGGCTTTGTTTTTCAACGGCATAAGACATGACTTCATCAGTAACAAAAGGGTTCCCATCTCGATCGCCGCCGATCCAACTGCCCATTTTGAAAAAACTTGCTAACGCAGTAGATGACTGAGACTGGCTGGAGGCCGAGTATATACGGTCTTCAATATCACCATAGAGCCGAGGTAACTCCTTTAAAAAAGTAGACTCATAGAATGAGATGCCGTTATCTATTTCATCTTGTACGCTTAGTTTTAACGTCCGCAATATCCGGGTTTGCCACAACGTAAGTATTGACCTCCGAAGTAACTCTTCATTTCGACGCAACTCAACCGGGGTGAGATTCTCTCGATCGCGTTTATTTAATAGTTCAGCAATTTGATTTTGAAGATCGAGGATACTTTTCCGTTGGACCTCGGTTGGGTGGGCAGTAAGAACTGGAACAATTAAGCTTTGAGAGAAAAACGCCTCCAAATGCTTAGACGTCATCGCCTGCACCTCAGGCATATTCATTACCGCATCCAATGATCCGGCCTGAGGTCCTGAACGAGCCGCCTCGTAAGCACGCCGGCGACGAACGTGATGCTGATCTTCAGCAATATTAGCGAGAAGCGAGAAATAACAGTACGACCGGATTACAACACTGGTTGCATAACTATCTAAAGATCTCAGCCTCTTGAACAGTCTTTTTTTTGCTGAGTCAGTACCCTTGCGTTGAAGCGAGACCGATAGTTGTCGTGTTTTTTCCACGAGGTCAAATAGACTCTGACCCTCTTGATCGCGAATCGTATCGCCCAAAATCCCGCCGAGAAGCCTAATGTCTTTTCGCAGAGCATGCTCTTTTCGGGACAACTCAGCCGTTTTTACGTACTTATTCATACACCACTCATTTCTTACTAAAAATTCCCAACTTGTCGAACAGCGAATAACTCTAATTGGGCTCTAGATTCTTGCAATCGATTCATAATTTTATATAGCTCAGATAACTCATATGCCACCTCCGCAGAGGCATTGAGCGCATCACTTGCACGAAGATAACTCTCGGATTTTCCCCATAACTCTCGATCACGACACATAACACCCAACGCCATGAGCAACATGTGATTATGCGGTTGCTTAACTAACCATCCCTCAACTTTTTCCAAGGCCAACAAATTGTGATTTTCTGAAATCTGAACATAATGTTTCACCAAAGCATCATCCCAGGCAGACTTCAAGTAATTCTCTACTATCTCTTGTGCGGAATGAGCTGCTCCCCGCGACCATAACGCCTTTGACATTGACAAAACAAAGCTTGGCTCACTCCTAATTCGCTTGCCAGCGTCCTTAGAAACTTGTTCGACCTCAGGCAGCGACATGTTTAAATTAGCTA
>CAJQIK010000120.1 GCA_905478365.1 uncultured Burkholderiales Genera incertae sedis bacterium | reverse complement strand
CCAATACAGTAAACTTTGATGAAAATGCGAAATTTCAAGCAGATTTACTAAGCCAGAGGATGGATCGTACATCTATTATGACTGCGCGTGAACAGGCTCAACTCTGGATAAATGAATTTTTTTATGGGGTTTCAAATTAGCAACAATCAAAAATCTGGGAGGAATAATAGATGGACCTTGGAATAGAAGGAAGAAAAGCGATCGTATGTGCATCGAGTAGAGGACTTGGCAAGGCTTGTGCGGTTGCATTAGCCGATGCTGGTGTGTCGCTCGTATTGAATGGTAGAGATGAAAAAACATTGACTGCGACCGCAAACGAGATAGTAAAAGCTACGGGTGTGTCGGTCACTCCAGTCATAGCTGATATCAGCACAAAAGATGGACAGGCAAAAGTTTTAGATGCTTGCCCATCCCCGGATATTTTAATTAATAATAATGGTGGTCCTCCGTTCAAAGATTTTAGAGAGCTTGATCGCGACGCGATGATTGATGGTGTGACCATGAATATGGTTACTCCGATCGAATTAATTCAAAAAGTCGTAGATCATATGATTTCTCAAAAGTTTGGGAGAATCGTAAACATCACATCGATGAGCGTCAAAATGCCAGTGCCTGGCTTAGATTTATCGAGCGGGGCGAGGGCAGGATTGACCGCATTTCTTGCGGGTGTATCCCGAACGATTGCCGATAACAACGTTACAGTGAATAGCATTCTGCCAGGATTTTTCGATACGGATAGACTGAGAGGCGGATTGGAGTCCTGGGCTAAAAATACGGGCGTTAGTGTTCAGGAGGTTGCGGATGATCGAGCATCGAAGATACCAGCTAAACGTTTTGGCACACCTGATGAGTTCGGTAAAGCGTGCGCATTTTTATGTAGCGCCCATGCGGGGTATATTACAGGTCAAAGTTTAATGATTGATGGGGGTGTTTATAACAGCGCTTTTTAGTAATTGAGATTTTGAGTTAATACCAATCTATCCCTCTTCCTCCAGGATAATCCTGGAGGCTTCTTGGGATACGTAATCTCGTCTGAACTCTTCAAATTCAAGCTGTTTCTCTTGCTCAATATCTTGCTGCCGTGTTATCGATGATTGTGCATTGCTTACATATTCATTTAACGTTTGATCGGGCAAATTATCGGTCTTTAATTTGTTGGTATACCTTGACGAAAGGTCCATAATAAAATCGAAGTAAGAGCCGTGGTATGTTTCAACATCTTGCAAGATCCTTGCTGAAGGCGTCTTATCAGGATCTTGAATGCGTTCAAGTGCAATCTCTAGCGACCGGGTGTGATCATTAGTGTCGTTTGCTTCATCTAGCTTTAGCGCAAAAGGTTTACATGCTTCAAGGATATCTTGTCCCCACTCTTTCACCGATAAGTGGCTTTTGTCTCTGCTTAGTTTCAGGTTCGGTTCTCGACCACGCTCTGCGATTAGATATTGATTTTCACTGTTAGATCGGTCTTCTTCTATAGAGTCAGTGGAGCTTTTAGACATGAGACAGAATAGTAAAAACGTATCAAGAAAAGCTATAGTCTCTTTAGTAATTCCAATGTCTTCGTAAGGATCAAGATCAACGCAGCGGACTTCCACATACTCAACGCCTCTTCTGTTTAGCGCTAGTAATGGTCGTTCTCCAAACTGGATGGGTTGCTTCGGTCGTATTGTCCCGTAAAACTCATTTTCGATTTGTAACAATGCGTTGGATAATTGTATCGGTTGGTCCTGGCTGCTTAGTCCGATTGCTGCGTATGGGGGATAAGGCTGCGTAAGCGCATCATATAGTGATTGAGCATAGCTTTTTAGATTGTTATAACTCACACTAATTGCTGATTGTGCATCGCTTTGATACCCCAGTGGCCCCATTCTTAGGGATGTGGCATAAGGGAGAAAACGGGTGCCATTGGACATCTTCTTTAGGTGATGTACTCGGCCCTTAACAAAACAGTCACAGACTGCGGGGGACGCACCGAAAAGATAAAGAAGCAGCCAAGCATTTTTTCTAAAATTCCTTATCAACGAGAAGTAATGCTGATTTTTGATTGCGATTAATTCAGTACGATCATGAGATCCACCATAAACTCTAGACCAAGTTTCATTTGAAATTGAAAAGTTATAATGGATTCCAGAGATTGTTTGCATTTTTGCGCCATACCGTACTGCTAGACCACGTCGATAAACCGTCTTAGCTGAAGCGATGTTTGATGTGCCAAATTGAGCAATCGGGATATCCCTATCCTCTGGCAGCATACACGGCATACTTGAGCACCATAGGAGCTCTGACGCAATGTTGCGGCTGACAAATTGATGAATTTGTTTCAATTGACTAAGGCAGGCCTCGACTTGGTTGTGCGTGTCTGTAATGAGTTCTAGTTGGGATTCACTGAAGTCTGTAGTGATGTTCCCATGTGTTAACGCTGAGCCGAGCGCCTCCGGGTGCCTCTGCTGACTTAATTGACCTGTAGTGGAGACGCGTAAGCTCTCCTTCTCGATACCTCTTTTCAGGTTTGTTAGATCATCATTGCTGAGCTGGTCAAGTTTTAATGCGGACATATATTGTGGTTGTACGACTCTAGTTTGTAAATTCGTGTGCGATAGTCTATACCGTATGATATCTGTTATTGCTGCTCACTTCTCGGGCGACAAAGGCTATGGTTGTTGAGTTTTATTAATAATTAATGTTCGTAAATTTATTACTATGTCTTTGAAATATTTTGACTCTAAACCCCAAAACCTCATTGCGTTGTTTTATGTATTTTCTTTGATCACGTTGCAAGGTTTTGGTGGAGTCATTACGGTGATGCAAAGAACGCTGGTAGATCAAAGGAAGTGGTTTTCTCAGACTGAATTTTTAGAAATGTTTACGTTATCCCAGGTTCTTCCGGGTCCAAATGTATGTAATTTAGCACTAATGATCGGAGATCGATTTTTTGGGGCTAAGGGGGCTGTCGTAGCCATGATGGGGATGCTCGTTCTACCATTAGGTGTGATTTTAGTGTTGGCAAGCAGCTATGACCAAGTAGCAGTTGGCTCACCACTAGCTGGAATGATAAAAGGAATGTCGGTTGTTGCCGTTGGCATGACTTTAGGAACTGGACTCCGGCTCTTATCGGGGATACAGACAGATATTGTGGGACGACTCGTGCCGATGTTTGTGATCGCGGTCGTGCTTTACGCGGTGGGGTATTTGCGGTTATCCGTAGCTTGGGCGGTTTTTGGATGTGGGGCGGTTTCATATTTATGGGCGCGTCACTGTCTTCAGTCCCGTTTAGCAAAAAGAAAGGCTCACCAATGAGTTTGATCCTTTGGGTAACGCTACTAGGTAAGTTTGCATTTTTATCTTTTTTAGCTGTTGGTGGTGTCATGGCAGTGGCACCTGACATGCATCGAGTTGTGGTTGATGGATTATCTTTGGTGTCCAGCGAGGACTTTTTAGCTGCGGTGACCTTAGGCAAATTATCTCCTGGCCCTAATGCTTTATTTGTAGCAGTTCTTGGATATCAAATAGCCGGATTCAGTGGGGCGTTATTGATTATGATTGCCATGATTGTACCCTCTGCCATATTTGCTTTTTATGTCACTCGATGGCGTCAACGAAATACGCATCGATTATCGGTTCAATCCTTCGCGATTGGTGCCTCGCCAGTTGTTGTGGGACTGTTGTTTTCGACAGCATTTATCTTAGTGAAAGATTTCTCAGAATTCTCAACGCTAACCTGCGTAGTAATGGTCGCATTGATTGTATGGAGAACCCGCTTACACTTGTTGTTATTGATGACACTTGGCGCTCTTCTGGGGTTATCTGGCCTTGTGTGATGACACGTAATTTTCCAGACCGAATTATCTCTGATCAAACTAAAGCTGTTTTGTGGATGTTCGGTGGGATGCTTTCTTTCTCCTTAATGGCAATTTCTGGTCGTGAGTTATCGGTTGAACTGTCAACATCGCAGATCCTATTCGTCCGCAGCGTTGTTGGTTTGTTGATCATGATAATCGTAATGAGTTGTATTGGTTGGGGGCAAGTTAAGACTAAAAAGATTGAGATACATATTTTAAGAAATATCGCACACTTCTTAGGACAATATGCTTGGTTCTATGGAATCGCTCTTATTTCTTTAGTCGAAGTATTTGCGCTTGAATTCACAATGCCATTTTGGGCTGCGATATTGGCAGTGGTGTTACTTGGCGAGCGGATTAGTTTAAAAAGAGTGCTGTCTATTAGTCTTGGATTTATTGGTGTTTTAATTATGCTTAGACCGGGTTTACAGATAATTAGCCCGGCTGCGCTTGTTGTGCTGGGAGCCGCATTTTTATATGCATTTGCGCATACGTTCACAAAATATTTATCTGGATTTGATGCGCCAGCGGCAATCGTTTTTTACATGGCTGCGATTCAATTTGTTATTGCGATAGTATTTTGTTTTCAAGATCTTGTTTGGCCGAGCTTACGTCTTTTGCCCTGGACTATTGGGGTGGGAGTGTTCGCTTTAACTGCTAATTATTCTTTGACGCGGGCTTTCAAATTAAGTGATCTTTCAGTAGTTATGCCTATTGATTATCTTCGATTACCTTTTATCGCTTTAGTAGGTTTTGTGTTCTATGACGAGAATCCAGATGCCTGGGTCTTATTGGGCGGTAGTATCGTGATTTTGGGTAGTTGGTTGAATCTTAAATCGAGTAGTTAGCTTTGTTTACTAGACTAAAAAAATAATAAAATTAAATTTTTTATCTCGTTAGATTGTGAGTAGGGACGAGCCATATTTCAATTTAGATTTCTCTATAAATATTTCAAACGTTTTGCTGTCACCTGTTTGAGAACAGTTGGTGGTCCCTGAATTACTTTCTCTCAACAGTTTTTTTGTGTCTAACTGTCTTTTTAATTCTTGGGCGACAGATAAAGAAGGGTCCAGAATGATAACGTCGTCGCCAGCGCACTTTTGAATGAGAGTCCTTATCAATGGGTAGTGGGAGCACCCTAGGACGAGAGTATCTGCTCCCTGTTCGATAAGGGGTCTTACATATATTTCGACAAGATTTTTAAGCGTTTGACTTTGTTGATTGCTCAGTTCAATTTCTTCTACTAAGCCTAAACAAGATTCATGCAAAATCGTGATGTCTTGCCCAAATTTCTGTTTCAAAGTTGAGAGTTTATCTCCCTCCAAGGTTGCTTGTGTCGCAAGAATTCCAATGATTCGACTTTTGGTGCTTTGCGTGGCCGGTTTGATTGCAGGTTCAATTCCGATGATGGGTACAGAAAAGTTAATCCGTAATTCATGTATCGCCGCACTTGTTGCTGTGTTGCATGCGACTACGATTGACTTACATTGTTGACCGATTAAATAATTACAAATCTTATGTGCTCGTTCAGTAATTATTTTTTTACTTTTAGTGCCATAAGGTAAATATGCAGTATCACCGATGTAGATTAAATTTTCATTAGGTAATGTTGATTTGATTTCACCAAGAATTGACAGGCCTCCGATACCTGAATCAAATATACCGATTGGTTGATTATTCATTGAATCACTTGATGACTAATTCTGGACGAGCGGTTTGTTCGACGAATGTTTTAACTTATTTTCTCCGTTAACTCAGGCGGATTCACTGATTGCTCATTGAATTCACCGACAGAGTCTGAAAGTCGGATACCAGCTTGTTTGATTGCTGAGTCTGCCACTTTACTAAGAGGAGTATAAAAAGGATGATGATGTTTCAAAAACGGGTTGTTAGTAGCCAGATTATAGCAATGGATAACTGTCCATCTTCGACTATCCGATCGATTCTGGTCGGATCTATGAAGCGAATTACAGTGAAAAAAAACACCGTCACCTGGCTCTAATTCGATGTGCTCAATCGGCATTAAATTTAAAATCTCCTCTACTCTGCGAGCGTCAGCCCCCACTTGTTCCCCTTCAAGGATGCCATGCTCGATACGACCACAAAGATGTGAGCCTTTGACAATTTGCAGGCAGCCGTTCTTTTCATTGGTTTGGTCTAACGCCACCATAACGCTCGCCATATGTGGGAAGACAATGCCGTTGTGATACCAGTATCCGTAGTCCTGATGCCATTCCCAAGCGCCACCCTCATACGGCTCTTTTGCCGTTAGTTTCGAGTGATAGTGATAGATTTCGCCGCCAAGCAAGGCTTCAATCGTATCCACGACCCTACGACTTCGGGCCGCAAGCCCGTACACGCTGTCTCCAGGATGATTCCAAGTAGCCATGTTCGTCTTGCGTCCGGAGGCGTCGAATCGATTGTATAGCTTCTCTTTTAAATTTGAGTCAGTTTCTATCGCAGTCCTCAAAATTGATATTTCTTCGTCGTCAAACAGCCCTTTGACGATGAAATACCCATCTTGACTGAATTTAGTGATTTCGTCTTGGGAGAGCTTGTAAGTTGCCATTTTTATGAGGTACCTTCCTTCGAGCTGACTTGGATAAGTCTACCTGTTTTCGTTGATTTTTGCGTCAGACCTTTTAGTGACGCACCATAATAGTGCGTTTTTTTGTCCTTTAATTAGATACCTCACGGTCCTAAAGTAGATTGTTCTTTACTTCGTTTTAATAAGGAGTAATTGACTGATCGTGATATACCGAAGAGAATAACGGGTTAGGAATATTGATGCATTAAAACTAAGGGCTTGTAAGTGTTTGAAAATAAATGTTTTAAGGGGTGCCGAAGATGGCGATTTGGTTAAAAAAAGGTATTTCGGCAGAAGACGATGCGGCTGATATCGCTAAAGTAAGGTCTGTGGTTGAGGAGATTCTCGCAGATATCGAGAAAACTGGAGACAAAGCTGTTAGGAAGTTGTCGAAAAAATTTGATAAGTGGGATCCCAAAGACTTCAAACTGAGTAAGTCCCAAATTGAGGATTGCGTTAAAAGCCTACCGAAGCAGGTGATTGATGATATCAAGTTCGCTCAATCGCAAATCCGTAATTTTGCGCAAATACAACGGGATTCTCTCAGGGATGTCGAGGTAGAGACGATGCCTGGCGTTGTGCTTGGACATAAGAACATCCCGATTAATAGTGTTGGTTGTTATGTGCCGGGTGGTAAATACCCGATGGTGGCATCGGCTCATATGAGTATTGTGACCGCTAAGGTTGCAGGAGTTAAACGTATTATCGCTTGCGCACCGCCTTATAAAGGAAGTCCACACCCAGCGATTGTTTCAGCAATGCATCTGGCAGGTGCTACTGAAATTTATGCTCTTGGAGGGGTTCAAGCTATTGGTGCGATGGCTCTTGGAACGGATGCAATCAAGCCTGTCGATATGATTGCCGGTCCGGGAAACGCATTTGTGGCTGAAGCTAAACGACAGTTGTCGGGTCGTGTGGGAATTGATTTATTCGCGGGACCAACAGAAACATTGATTATTGCAGATGACGCGGTTGACGGGGAAATATGCGCTACTGATATTTTAGGTCAGGCAGAGCATGGACCTAATTCTCCAGCGATTCTGTTAACGACGTCGCGAAGATTGGCTGAGGATACTGTTAAGCAAATTGAGAAACAGCTTACAGTTTTACCGACCGCAGACGTAGCGGGACAGGCTTGGAGGGATTACGGCCAAGTTATTCTTTGTAAAGATAACGCGGAAATGGTAAAGGAAGCCGATCGACTTGCGTCGGAGCACGTACAAGTGATGACAAAAAATAACGATTACTTCTTAAATAATCTATCAAATTACGGGGCCTTATTTCTAGGGCCGGAGACTAACGTATCATTCGGCGATAAAGTCATTGGAACAAATCATACGTTACCAACCAGGAAGGCCGCTCGTTACACAGGTGGGCTATGGGTAGGTAAATTTATTAAGACTTGCACTTACCAACGTGTTAAGCCAGAAGCATCTGCGATGGTCGGGGAGTACTGTTCAAGACTTTGCGAAGTAGAAGGCTTCGCAGGACATAAAGCTCAGGCGGATATACGTGTCCGTCGTTACGGACATAAGCGGGTTGCGTAAAACTGCGTTTAAGTCGGCGGTGCGCAATATTCGAGCATCGACCCATTGAATTCGACTGAACGCGTGCCTGAAATTGTAACTCCAAGACCGGCCTCTACGCTTATCATTATTCGGGATGGGAAAGCGGGGGTTGAGGTATTACTCGGGGAAAAAACGAGTAAAGTAAACTTCGCTGCGGGTGCTTTTGTTTTTCCCGGCGGCGCTCTTGATGAGTCAGATTCTGGTGATAACTTCACAATCTCCGGGGACCTAAGTGCGGATAAGGCAAATCAAATTCTCGGTGTATCTGATGGTGGGTTAAATTATTGGATTGCAGCAATTCGAGAGTGTTTTGAAGAGGTTGGAGTGTTGTTTGCAATTCCAAACAGAGGCGGTATGTTTACCGAAACTGAATTTGCGGTATTTGAATCAAACGAGCGAAAAAAACTCGCGCGCGGAGAAGCCACCTTTCATGAAACTCTGAAGGACGCCAAATGCTCCTTAGAGTTAGAACAACTACATTATTTCAGTCGATGGGTAACTCATGCGGGAAGTCCGCGTCGATACGACACGAGATTCTTTATTGCGCGAATGCCACAGGGACAAATCGCCCAACACGATGGGAGCGAATTAATTGATCATCGGTGGGTAAAGCCTGACGACGCACTGAGATTAAATAGCCAAGGGAAATTGAATTTAATGTTTCCCACACAAAAAACTTTAGAAAAACTTACAGAATTTAGTGATGTGGAAGAAGCCTTAAATTATGTGCGCAACGCACCCCCAGCGACCCCTATGGAGCCGCGCTTAACGGTTGGTGCCGGTGGAAAGAAACTACTGGTGCCAGGAGATTTCGCTTACGCTGAGGCAGGAAAGCTAGATCCTGAGCAACTAGGGACGGTGTCCCGAGAGATAGAGGCGGGTGTAGTGGTCCAAATTGATAAACGTGTGAGCAGAATGACGGCTGCTAACGCTAGCATCATGACTGGTCCAGGAACTAATACCTATATTCTTGGTGATGATTTGAACGGTTATTTAGTGATTGATCCTGGACCTGATAATGCAAGACATATCGAATTGGTTCGAGATCTGACGTCAGATAAGGTTAATGGAATTTTATGTACACACACGCATATTGATCACTCTCCGGGTGCTGCGCCCCTAAGTCGCTTAACGGGAGCGCCTATTTTTGGACGCTTGGCGGAAAATATGGATCGTCAGGATTCCTCTTTTGTCCCTGATGAGGAACTGAGTGATGGAGATGAACTGAAGTTTGGCGACCTAACAATTGATGTGTTGCATACGCCAGGGCATGCCTCTAACCATCTATGCTTCCTCTTTGAAGAGGCGCGTATGCTGTTTACCGGAGATCATATTATGCAGGGGTCCACTGTGGTGATTAATCCTCCAGATGGCGATATGTCAGCGTACTTTAGCTCTTTAAATAAACTATATGATTATCAGTTTGACTGGATTGCGCCTGGGCACGGATTTTTGATGGACAATCCCCACGAAGCAGTTAATCGTTTGTTAATTCATCGTCAAAAGCGAGAGACGAAAATTGTAAATGCACTGTCTGTTTTAGGCGAGGGGACAATTGATGAATTGGTGGTTACCGCTTATGACGATGTTTCTGAGACAATTCATCAACTTGCCAAACGTTCTCTTCTGGCCCATCTGGTTAAGCTGCAACAAGAGGCCAAAGTTAATTTGAATAAGGATGTATGGATTAGCGCTTCAAAATAGAAGTCAATGCAAGTTTTAAGGAGTTTTCGCTCTAAGATGTTTTTGCTTCTTTACGGCTAAAACAACTCCGCTTGCAGCTAATACCGACACGACCCAAAATATAGCAGACGTTCCCAACGCTGTGCCAAATGCGCCAAAAATTAATGGCAGTATGACCTGACTTCCATGGATAATCGTGAGTCTTAATCCTAGGGCTTCAGCCACCCGTCCCTGAGGTGCAGTTGAGTGAACGAGTGTCATGATGGTTGGCTGTGCTGCGCCTAGTCCCAAACCAAGAGCAAAGGCGATTAATATAAAGAACAAGTAAGTTTGTAAAAACGGAAAAATAAAAAAACACACGGCGGCACATAGAAGAGTACTAATCAGTAGTTGCCATTCCGTCACATATTTTGTTAATAACGGCACCAATAAGCGAATTCCAAATGTCGCTAATGCAAATGCGCCAAGTATGAATCCAATCTTTGATGCGGATAACCCTATCTTTGACCCGTGGAGTGGAATCACAAAATTTTGTAAATCCCAACACATGGAAATTAGCCCAGTAATAATAAGTACATCTCTCAATTCTTTATAACGAAATAATTGGAATGGATTTATTGTTTGCGAAGGACTAGCAAAATTAGATTTTGATTTATTGTTTTTTTGAGAAATAAATAATAAAAAAGCTGCGCATAGTGATACTGCAAGCGGAAGGGTAAATGATGCTCTATGCGAGAAGTTATCAATGATGATTCCCCCTAAAACAGGACCAAAGAATCCCGAAACGGATACGCCCATGGCGAACCATGAAAAAACTATCGTACGTTTTTCGGGGGCGCTCATATCTCCCAGATGGTGCTGCATAGATAAAATGGCGAATGTAAAGCCAGTGCCGACTAGAGATGCTGATACGAGTAAAGGAGCAAGATCCGCGGCCTCATAGGAAAATACCAACGGCAGTGCCGCACCAACGCCTGTCAACGTAATTCCCACAGTTGTGGGAATAAATGGACCACCATGATCGATCCATCGACCAATTCTGACAGAGATAAGCACGGGGATTACAGAGAACAAGGACAAGATTACACCAACCGTAAACGCTGAGGCTCCCTTATCGATTGCGTAGAGTGATGCCGAAAAACGAGTAGATACGAACGCTAGATGACACAGCACGGCAACCGATATAAACCGAATAAGAGGCATTGAATTACCTAATTTTCCCAACGAATTTGAGTTTGATTAAGTGTTTATCTTGAATGTTTGTGGCCAGCATAGAGCATTTGGAGATAGCCACCATCTATGACGGGTACAGCATGATATCCAAGGTTATTCATGTATTTGGTTGCTGCGACGGCTCTTCCACCTTGTGAACAATAAACCACAACAGGCATTGTTTTATCTGGAATAATTTTCGGTAGGTTAACTTTGAAGTCTTTTAGGGGTAAGTGAGTTGCGCCAGTGATATATCCTTTATCCCATTCTTTCTGAGTACGCACGTCTATGAATAAAATTGTATTGGGATCAAGGTAGATTGTTTCCTCTGGTTTTAGACTATTCCGTTTCGAAAGATCAATCTCATTAGCAAGCACATTAGTACTCAAAAAGAATAAGCAGATTAGCAATTGAAATATCATGGATCTCATTCAATCACTCCACTAAATATTTCATGATTCACCATTTTTTCTCAGACCCCCGTAGGTTGTCCAAGAGGTTGAAACCAACCAACCACAATCCACGGGAAGATTGACTCCAGTAATAGCTGCTGCGTCATTGCTAATCAAAAAAGCTACTGCTTTAGCTACTTCTTCGGCTTCCACCATACGTCCTAGTGCATTCTGACTCAGAAGGATTGGATCTCGCTTTCCAGATTTAATTGCGCTCTCCAAGGCTGGTGTTAATGTGTGACCTGGGGATACTGCATTCACCCTAACGCCGTGTGGACCCCACTCTGCTGCGAGACATTCCGTGATTGCGACAACCGCAGCCTTAGCGGGTGCATACGAGTGTAGCGGTACCGATCGATTCGCCGTAATCGATGCAATATTAGTGATTGTTCCTTCTTTACGTTTAATCATATACTTCGCGAAAGTTACTGAACTTATATATGTGCCTCGTTGGTCAACGCTGACGACATTGTCCCAAATGTCCATTGGAAGTGTCTCGGGGGATAGTGGCGGTTGAAGAACTCCGGCACAATTAACAAGGTGTTTCACTGGGCCAAGATTTTTTTCTATCGCCGCTGCACATGCGTTAACATTTTTGTCCTCGCTAACATCTAGAAAAGAAAAATGTCCTCCAATACTTTTGGCGACTTCCTCTCCTTTTGGGTCGATGTCCGCAATGACCACGTGCAGACCCCTTGCTGACATTTCGCGTGCACACGCCTCTCCAATACCGCTTGCCCCGCCTGTAATTACGCAGATCTCTGAGTTTCTTTGCTTTGTCATTTTAGACGCTCTGATTTTGTTAGTTTGAGTTTATTATGTTTCAGATCAGTTAGGTTGTATTTTTGTGCTTCGAGCAGATGACACCCAAAAATATTGGATAGATATTTCTCAACGGTGGAATTGCTAGTCACATGCTTCATCATTCTCAAACAAGGTCGGTATCGACGTTTGCTTAAAGATGCACATACGCTAATGAGTAAAAGTGCTTATTCCGGACAATTTCATTTAATATTTCTGAGGATGATGCAACTAGTGCGTCGCACGCCACAGCAGCGCATCTGGATTTTTTTGAAAAAGTCTTCAAGTCATTAAGTTATGTAACCGATAGATTTGATATTTTCTTTTGGTATCTATTTCATTACCGGCATCGTAAATTCAGCGCCGCCTATGTTGCCGGTTGGCCATCGGGTCGTTACTGTTTTGAGGTGCGTATAGAATCGAACGCCTTCTGGCCCGTAGGCATAGTGATCACCGAATAATGATCGCTTCCAACCGCCAAAGCTATGAAAAGCTACAGGTACGGGAATGGGAATGTTAACTCCAACCATACCGACTTGAATACGCGATGAGAATTCTCTTGCGGTATGTCCATCTCTCGTAAATAAAGACACACCATTGCCAAATTCATGATCGTTAATAAGTTTTACCGCTGTGTCGAAATCATCCACTCTAACGATGGATAATACTGGTCCAAATATTTCCTCTTTGTAGATTGTCATATCAGGGGTGACGTGATCAAAAAGACATCCCCCAAGGAAAAAACCGTTTTTGTGTTCAGCTACAGTGGTATCTCTCCCATCTGCCTTTAACGTAGCGCCCTCTTTGATGCCAGTTTCAATGTAGCCTTTTACTTTTTCCAGGTGAGCATTCGTGACTAGCGGTCCCATGTCGGGTTCGTTAAACATGCCATTACCTACCTTCAACTCAGAGATTCGCGCTATGAGTTTTTCGACTAATTTGTCAGCAATATCCCCAACTACGACTCCAACGGAAATTGCCATACATCGCTCGCCTGCGGATCCATACGCTGCCCCCATCAGGGCATCCACAGCTTGATCTAAATCTGCATCAGGCATAACAACGAGATGATTTTTCGCTCCACCGAGTGCTTGCACTCGTTTCCCGTGGTGTGTCCCAGTTCTGTATACGTACTCGGCAATCGGGGTAGATCCAACAAAGCTGACCGCTGAAACTCTTGGGTCACTCAGTAGCGTATCTACAGCCGTTTTATCACCTTGAATTACGTTAAAAACACCATTAGGAAGCCCAGCCTCTTTTAGCAATTCAGCCATAAAAATACTTGCGGACGGATCTTTTTCTGACGGTTTTAAAACGAATGTGTTGCCACAGGCAATTGCCATAGGAAACATCCACATTGGGACCATAACTGGAAAATTAAATGGTGTAATTCCAGCACATACTCCCAGTGGCTGGCGAACAGAATAGCTGTCGATGCCCGTTCCAACTTGTTCGGTGTAGTCCCCCTTCAGTAGCTGTGGGATTCCGCAGGCAAATTCAACCACCTCTAATCCTCTTGCAATTTCGCCTTTGGCGTCTGATAGGACTTTTCCATGTTCGCTAGTGATCATTGCTGCAAGAGCGTCTAGATTCGCCTCTAACAGCTCTTTAAATTTGAACATTACCCGTGCGCGTTTTAGGGGCGGCGTTTTTGACCAGGCAGGTAGTGCCTCTGCCGCAATGCGAATTGCCTCTTCAGTTTCTTGTTGTGATGCAAGGGCAACCTCCGCAGTGACATCACCGGTTGCTGGATTGAATACTTCTACCGTGTTAGCGTTTTGACCCTTAAAGTGTTCGCCGTTAACGAAGTGATTGATTAGTTTCATATGCCACTCGACCTTTATACATATTGATTTTTCAAGTCGATAGTGTATCTGCTTTCACACATTTTTTTTAAAAACAGATTGTTTGATAAAAGTGTATCGATTTAATCTGTGAAATCGTCCAAAGGGTAAATTGGTCTGCGTATTTTCTCGTAATTGAACATCGTCCAGTCTGATGAGCCCACCCCAACTCCAGCGCAGTAAACGCTATGCTTGGCAATGGGTAGGAAAACTGGACGAAAATACATTCGAGATTTAAGTAAAAGATATTTTTTTGTAGACGGCTCGATTCCAACACTTGTAAATACACCTTGATCCCAAGGTTCTTGAAGTTTCTCAGTAATTACAATTTCAGCATTTCCAGTGTCAAATACGACGGTGCGTCCCATGGAGGCTTTTACCCCAGTAAATTGGGGTCCAGTAATCACATAGTCACCATCGGTAATGTTCGTTACTACCCCGGTTAACTCAAGTGGCTCTCCTTTTTTGTTAATGGCAGGCATATCCGTTTTTCCGCCCACCGGAAGTGTGACATGAGATCCAATTCCAGCTTTAATCAAATCGTTAACTGCCTCAGGGTCGCGTATCGGTCCCACAGCAATATCAGTGAGTCCTTGTTTTAAGGCCTCTCTTAGCGTCGTCATGGTGTCTTGAGTAGCGCCAGTGGCACAGTTGTCTGGATGATCAAGAAGTAAAATTGGTCCTTCCTGCAGCGTCTTTGCATGACGAATAGCTTCCTCTAAAGGTTCATCGAACCAGATAAAGGATTCTTTCTGTGCCCAAGCTACCTCTAGAATCGCTTTGCATTCATTCTGGGCTAAATCTCCGTCGTCATTAGTAATCACTACTGCGCTCATGCCCGCCTCCGGTATGTCTGCCATAGGAAAGCCACCAAACGCAGAGCTGGCCAATACGTTTATTTTCTTCTCAGAATCAGCGGCCCGTTCAGCATAGTCTTTCATCGCTCCTTCTGAAGTATTCATCTTTAGCGTTTGTGCAAGTACCGGGATGTTATTCCAACGCATCGTCGGTTTGATTTCTCCTCGATACAATTTTATTAATAATTCTCCAGCTAAAGCGCCTGTCTCATACATGTCAATATGAGGATATGTTTTGTAACCAACGATAATGTCCGAATTGTTGACCATCGCCGCTGTGACGTTCGCATGTAAGTCCAGAGAAACAGCGATAGGAACGCTTGGAGCAACATCACGAATTTTTTTTAGTAAGGTACCTTCGCCGTCCAGAGTCCTATTTTTTACAACCATAGCCCCATGAAGGTCTAGCATGATAAGGTCGCAACCTTGCTTTACACCGTCAATGATCAGATCGCAAAATTGATCATAGGCCGCTCCGGAAACTGGACCACTTGGGTAAGCAAAACCCGCTACAGGCGTAATAATTTCAGCGTTTACTTTTTCTGCTGCGTCGATAAAAGCCCCTATGGGCGTTTTGGTCCCTTTCATTGCCCGATAGGCTTGGACACCAATATATGGCCCATCTGGCCCGAACGAGTCCCACGGTGTTTCTACAGGAGAGAACGTATTGGTCTCGTGCTCCATTTGTGCAATTACTATTTTCATAGGAGTCATTCCTCAGTCAGGTAAAGCTCGGGAAAATTACTTATTACTTTTGTGTCAACGCCTGAAAGGTATCGTCTTCCTATGCCGCCTTTAGTGCTCTACCAATCGTCTCAACGATCTGATCAATATGACTTTTTGACGCAATGAATGAAGGGGTAAGGGCAACCGTGTCTCCTGCAGCTCTTACGAGTACTCCATCTTCATAACATTTTACAAAAATATCATAGGCTCTTTTACCCGGAGAACCTTGAATTGGATCGAGTTCAATTCCGCCCATAAGCCCGTAATTTCGAATATCGATTACATGGTTTAGGCCTTTAAGTGAGTGCAAGGCTTCCTCGAAATAAGGCGCTAATTCTTTACTTTTCTCGAATAAATCTTCTTCTTTATATATGTCGAGCGTGGCGATAGCTGCCGCACTCGCTAGAGGATGCCCTGAATACGTATACCCATGAAAAAATTCGATTTGTTCCTCAGGCCCATTAAGAAATGCATGGTATATGTCTTCGCTTACAATCACGCCGCCCATAGGCACAGCTCCATTTGTAATGCCTTTTGCAAATGTGATCATATCGGGGGTAACGCCGAAGGTCTCCGCAGCAAACGCGGTTCCTGTTCTTCCGAAGCCCGTGATGACTTCATCAAAAATAAGAAGTATCCCGTATTTATCGCAAATCTTACGCAGCTTCTGAAGATACCCAACTGGAGGCACGAGTACGCCAGTTGAGCCTGCGACCGGTTCCACGATAACTGCTGCGATATTTGATTGGTCATGAAGCGCTACGATCCGCTCAAGATCGTCAGCTAGATGTGAGCCCCAAGTTGGTTGTCCTTTTGAGAACGCATTTTCGCCAAGATTGTGTGTGTGTGGCAGGTGATCAACGCCAGGGAGGAGCGCGGGACTGAAGACTTTGCGGTTTGGCGTCATGCCGCCTACCGACATGCCTCCGAAGCCCACACCATGGTAGCCTCGCTCACGACCCACGAGACGGTGTCTATGTTCGCCGCGAGCCCGATGATACCCGAGAGCAATTTTGAGCGCAGTATCAATGGCCTCGGACCCCGAGTTCGTGAAAAATACCGTATCCAGTCCTTCGGGAGCGAGATTTGCAATGAGCTCAGCCGCCTGGAACTGCATCGGGTGAGCCATATTGAACGCGGTGATGTAGTCTAATTCTTTTGCCTGTTTTTGAATTGCTTTAACGATTGGCTCGCGCCCATGACCTGCATTAACACACCAAAGCCCTGAAATTCCATCAAGTATTTTTCTGCCCTCGACTGTTTCGTAATGCATGCCATGCGCTTTGTCGATAAGTCTTGGAGCAGATTTGAATTGCCTGTTCGGCGTGTAGGGCAGCCATAGGGGCCGCATGTTTATACTTTGATTAATTTCGTTTAATGCTAAATCGTCTCTTGAGTTCATAGTTAGCACTCCTCAGGTGAATGATGATCGTACTTTACCGTTGTCGGTTTGATTATCCAAAATCATTTAGTATTCTCAGAAACATCATAAATGTTTAACATTGAGTCTGCAGCAATATTACTAGTTTGGTTTGTGAGAGCCTTTCGCTTTGCAGTATTCTCAGCCCACTTTATATAACCTTAAAACTCTACTCAACATTATGGATATCAATTTTAGCGAGCAAGAAATCAAATTCTCTGAAGAAGTACGGGATTTTGTCTCTCAGCACCTACCCGGCGACGTGTCGCGTAAAGTGTTGGAGCATAAACGTCTTGATAAAGACGATGTGCAGCGATGGCACGTTGCGCTCTACCAAAAAGGATGGATAGCACCTAATTGGCCGGATAGGTTCGGTGGTTGTGGATGGAATTCTGTTTATCAACATATCTTTGATGTGGAATCAGCAGCCCTAGGGGCACCACGGTTATCGCCATTTGGCTTGGGCATGATTGGACCAGTTTTAGTGGCGTATGGAACAGAGACGCAACAGAGCACATATTTGCCGAAAATTCTCTCTGGAGAAAATTGGTGGTGCCAAGGTTATTCCGAGCCGGGCTCAGGATCGGACTTAGCATCGTTAAACACGCGTGCCGAACGAAAAGGTAGCAGCTATATCGTGAATGGACAGAAAACGTGGACGACACATGCGCAATGGGCAGACATGATTTTTTGTTTGGTGCGAACTAGTTCAGGCGCGCGTAAGCAGGAGGGCATTTCGTTGCTTTTGTGCGATATGAATACACCAGGTATTGAGGTCCGACCAATAGTAACCCTTGATGGTGAACATGAAGTTAATGAAGTTTGGTTTCAAGACGTTGAGGTCCCCGCAGAAAATTTAGTGGGAGAAGAGGGGAAGGGCTGGTCCATTGCTAAATTTTTGCTGTCTCACGAACGAACAGCAATTGCCGGGGTGGGTGTCTCAAGGAGAGAGCTCGTTTACCTCAAACACCTTGCGACGGTACACAAGTTCCACGGTAAGCCAGCGAAAGAAGATCCCGTGTTCATGGATCGTATTGCTGAGTTGGAGATCGATCTGCTAGCTCTGGAGATGACTGTGTTGAGGGTGGCCTCTGGAGAAGCGTCTGGCGGCGAACCTGGCCCTGAGGCTTCGATTTTGAAAATTCGCGGGACTGAAATTCAACAAAGGCTTACCGAGCTTCAACTTGAAGTGGTTGGACAGTCGGCGCTGCCGCATCTGCCTATGGCCTGGGGAGATAGCTGGATGGGAGAGACGCCGGGAGCAATTCATGCGGCGCCGCTCGCGGCACGATATCTGAATCATCGTAAGACCTCTATTTACGGGGGCACTAACGAAATACAGCGGAATATTATTGCGCAACGGGTTCTAGGACTCTGATGTGCCTTTGCATTTGCTGCGTTTGTCGTTCAACCATAATTAATTTGGGGTAGGCACATGAGGTTTGTATTTACAGATGAACAGTCAATGTTCAAAGATGGTCTAGATCGACTATTAGAAAAAACTTTTTCGATAGAGACCAGACGAAAAATGATCGAATCAAAAGAGGCTCACTCTGAGCAGGTTTGGGCTGGTCTCGCTGAATTAGGTGCTCTCGGTGTGCCACTTTCTGAAGAGAGCGGCGGCCTTGGTGGTGCGGGTATTGAAGCCATGATCATCATGCAGCATCTTGGAAAACACTTAGTGCTTGAGCCCTATATTTCATCAGTTATTTTGGCTGGTGGACTAGTTGATCTCTGTGGTTCTGAGTTTCAGAAAAAAGTACTTATTCCTGAGTTGGTTGCGGGTGAGGGGAAGTTGGCTTTTGCTCACGCCGAACAGTTGAACGACGAGGGCGGAACTGAACTTGAAACGACTGCAACACAGGAAGGTAATAAATGGATTCTTAAAGGGCAGAAAAAATTAGTGCTTGGCGGTGCTACGGCGGATCGATTCATTGTTTCTGCAAAGACAAGAGAAGACGGTGAGAAAGTTGGTGTGACTTTATTCATAGTCGAGTCTTTAGATGACCGTATTGGAGGTAAAGCGTACCCACTTATTGATGGTAGTCGAGTTTTAGATATTCAGTTGAATGGCGTTGAAGTCGGGCCGGAGTCAGTATTAGGAACTATTGACCAAGCACAACCGTTCATTGATTGTGTTAACGATCGTGCTACTGCCGTCATATGCGCGGAAGCGTTGGGGGTTATGGAAGTGATTCACGAAATGACGATGGATTATCTTCGAACAAGAAAGCAATTTGGATCAGCCTTGTCTCAGTTTCAGGTGCTGCAGCATCGTGCGGTCGATATGTTCATCAATATTGAGGAGGTTCGGTCGCTAGTCATCCATGCAGCAGGAAAAGCTTGGAGTGAAAACTCACATGAGCGTACTCGGGCGGTATCGGCGGCAAAGGCGCTCACAAATAGAGCTGGTCGGCTGGTTGCTCAAGAAGCCATCCAGCTTCATGGTGGCATGGGTATGACCCAGGAATTGCCTCTAGCAGATTTCGTACGGCGTTTATTATCAATAGAGCTATTGTTCGGGAGTGAGCGATTCCAAAGACGACGATTTATGAGTAGTGATGAACAAGTCGTGGATCGTTCCGTCTTTGTCTCTCCCAAAAAACGATGGAAACAAATTTAAATCTTCATCCTGACCTTTTTTAGGAGGGTTAACACTTATGTTTAAAACTGTAGGCGTCGTTGGCGCCGGCTTGATGGGTTCTGAAATTGCCCTCGTCTTTGCCTTAGCAGGAAGGCGCGTTAAATTAAATGATACTAATCCCGCGTTGCTAGATGAATCGGCAAAACGACTGGAGAGAGTCTTGCAGAAGGGTATTGATAGAGGCCTTTATGCTGAAGATGCGATAGAGGTCGTATTGCCTCAAATTCAGTTTTGTCCCACGCTAGAAGATTACTCCAAATGTGATTTAGTGGTGGAGGCAGTATTTGAAGATGAGGAAGTCAAATCGGCCGTTTTTGGGGAACTAGATCGAATTGTTTCTGATCATTGCGTTATAGCGAGTAATACCTCAAGTATTTCAATTACGACCCTCGCATCAAAAGTGTCTGAGTTTCGTCGTACTCGTTTTATCGGAACTCATTTTTTCTCGCCGGTTTCTAAAATGAAACTAGTTGAAGTTATCCCCGGCATGGACACGGACAGAGCGATTATCGAGGACGTCATGAGTGAATGTAAGGATATTGGCAAAACGCCAATTGAAGTCAAAGACGTTGTTGGGTTCGCAGTTAATCGCTTGCTTCACGCAATGATGATCGAAGCCACGCGATTAGTTGAGGAAGGTGTTGCTACACCCGAGGATATTGATGTTGCTTGTCGTTTAGGTCTCGGGCATCCGATCGGTCCTTTTCAGCTGATGGATGCAACGCAGCTTAGCCTATCGCTCCAAGTCCAAGAAATTTTATCTGCTGCTTACGGCGATCGTTTCAAGCCCAGACCAATAATGAAACAAATGGTAGGTGCAGGGTATAACGGAAAACGGTCGGGGCGGGGTTGGTACAAAGCATGACGATCAGTAGCAATTAAAGAAAGCTAGAGTTTGAATATGACTAATGAAAAAAAAATGTTTTGGGAAGATTTTGTGCCTGGTGTTCGAGAGCGGATGGGACAGGTGATAGTTGACCGGGAAGAGGTTATCGATTTTGCGAGACGATATGATCCGCAGCCGTTTCATATCGATGAGGAGGAGGCGGAGAATTCAATTTATGGCGGAATTATTGCTAGTGGTTGGCATACTTGTTCAATGGTGATGCGGCTGATGTGCGATTCATATTTGCTAAATTCCTCGAGTTTAGGGTCGCCAGGGATCGAGGGAGTTAAGTGGCCTCGCCCTGTTTATCCGGATGATGTGTTAACCGCGTTTCGAACGGTTACAGAGACTCGGGCCTCCTCATCTAAACCAGATCGAGGGATCGTTAAAACATTCTGGGAGACTGAAAATCAAAATGGTGATTTAGTGATGTCCATGACAGGGATCAATTTCTTTTTAAGACGAAGGGCGGAGTAATGGTTCAGGAACCTGATCACTTTAAGCACAAAGTGCACGTTTTATTCAAACGGGAGGACCTTGATCATGAGCGACTAGAGGGTAAGGTCGTGATCGTACTTGATGTATTGTTCGCAACCACGACGATAATTCATGCGCTGCACTCAGGGGCAAAGGAAGTTATTCCGGTCCTCGATGAAGAATCAGCGCGTGATATTGCCACCACGCAGGATCCAACAACTGCTGTTTTGGCAGGCGAGCTCTATGGTGACACAATCCCGGGGTTTTTCCATCCAGCGCCAATCAGACTCGCACAGGAAAATCTGAGCGATAAGACGCTGGTGTATTCAACGACTAACGGCACTGTCGCGCTTCGGCAAGCGTTGGGAGCTGATCACATCCTCGTGGGGGCTATGGTTAACGCAGCGTCAGTCGTAGATTATGTTGTGTCGACCTATCCTGACAAGACAATTTTGATTGTTTGTTCAGGTTCGATGGGGAGCCCGAATCTGGAGGATACTTGCGGAGCGGGTTATTTTATTGATTTACTAAAGACTCGGACGGGATATTCTGGCAAGGACACATTTTCCGATGCCGCAGAAACGGCGCAGTTAGTGTTTAAGTCGGAACCTTCTGCTGAATCCTTACTCAGAAGTCGAGTTGGCCGGATGATGGTAGGTCGTGGGATGGAAGAAGAGGTTCGATTCGCAGCCAATCTCAGTACGCACCAAATTGTTCCGCAGTTATTTGGTGAGGTAATCAAATTAGTTTGATGTGCAGCTGCGCTATTCTTTGGAGAAATTGCATGGGAGAAAGTGATGAAATTTATTAGTTTGGTGATTATGAGTCTAATGTTCTTTGGCGGGGTAGCACACGGAGCTATCAACTGCAGCAATCCATCCAGTGGAGTTGAGCGTTTGATTTGTACGAGTAGTCGTGCGTCCGTTGCGCAAAGTGACATGGCGCTGTCTTATAACCTTGCTATGCGTAGAGGTGCGGACATTGATGTGCTCCAAAAGTCTCAAACGGATTGGTATAACAACGTGCTGAGTGAATGCAATAATGTTGATTGTATTGTCGATGCAATGACTGAACGAAGTGCCGAAATTGAAAATATGGATGGCCTCAGGGATCGATAAGTTCTAAACAGCGTAGTCCGTGGATGCTTTGCCAGAGGCGGAAGGTTTTAAGTTAACCAACGCGTGACAGAGAGCTAGGTGTCCTGCTTTTGACACTAAATTTTTATTGGTTTCGTTAGATCTTGGTTTGGCACTGCGTGTTTTATGAGCTTGCGTAATGTTTTTTGAATCGTTTCAGTCCCTTGTGCCCCTGGCGACCTCACTCTAGAGCTTCTTATTGCGCCACGCATCTTCAAGAGCTCTTTTCGAATCGCGACCCCCGGGTGTTGCTCGTAAACAATTAATGGCAAGAAGCGCTGATAAATCTCTTGAAGAGTATCCCAGTCGTTTTTTCTAGCCATATCTGTGAGCGCGATTAATACTTCTGGGAATGCGAATCCTGTATTGAATCCATTTGAGCCAGCTTCTAGGTCGAAGGCACCGTATAGCGCGCCCAGTCCAGTCATCACGCTTATCTTCTCGCCATAACGGGTCTTGAGTGCATTAAGTTTTGGCGCAGTGGGTACCGCCTCTAATTTAACCCCACAAAACCCCCTTAACTCATCAAGCATTTTGAAAATCAACTCGTTAGCCATATGAACGCCAGTAGAGGCAGGATGGTCCTGAAGCACTACCGGCAAATCGGTTTCTTTTAATATTGTTTGGAAGTGTGTGAAGACCTTTTTGTCTGAGGGCACTGTCTCCGCTTGAGGGGTAACCATCACCGCACTTGCACCTAGTTTTTTCGCGATATCATTATTGTTTATCACCGCACGTGTCCCAGATGCGCTTGTTCCGACGATCACGGGTAACCGCCCTGCTGCCTCAATCGCCGAGGAAATAATCAATTCCCGTTCATGGTCGCTAAGCCGGTTTGCTTCGCCGAGCACCCCTAGGATGGTGATCCCTTGAACACCTATGTCTTGCATCAATTGGATCATCGTCCGAATTGAATGTGTGTCAACTGACTCGTCTTCGCTGAACGGAGTGACTAGTATGGGTATCACGCCACTGAATTTCATATTCATAATTTCCTAATAGAGGTTATGATTTAGCTAGTTAAAAATATTTTATAAAAGTGAAAATATGCAATTCATAGAGAATAAACTAAAAATTGCGTTGCAAGCGGGGCAGATGCAAATTGGCTGTTGGTTAATGACCGGTAGTCCATTGGCTGCAGAGATCTGTGCCTCCAGCGGCTTTGACTGGGTTCTGATCGATATGGAGCATACGCCAAATGATGTTCCTCAAGTCTTATCCCTTGTTCATGCGGCATCGGCGTACTCAGCTTCGATAGCAGTCAGGGCGCCTTGGAATGATGCGGTAATGCTCAAGCGGCTTCTGGATATGGGTGTGCAAACGATCATGGTGCCAAACATTCGGAATCGGGAGGAGGCTGAGGCTGCGGTTGCAGCAGTTCGCTATCCTCCTCGTGGAATCCGCGGGGTCTCGGGTAATTCGCGCTCTAATCGTTTTGGTCGAATTAAGGATTATTTCGATAAGGCCGATGATCACATTTGCTTAATAGCTCAAATTGAAACTCAAATGGGCAAAGATAATGTGGAAGAAATCGCGGCTGTAGATGGTATCGACTGTCTTTTTGTTGGTCCTGCAGATTTGGCCGCAGATCTTGGGTATCTAGGAAAAAATACAAATCCTACACCTCAGGCTGCTATGAAGGATGTGATTGAACGCACTGTGAAAGCGGGTTGTGCTGCCGGCATATTAGCGTTCGATGAGACAGAGGCAAAAAAGTGGCTAAATGAAGGAGCAACGTTTGTAGCGGTTGTTGGTGACGGATTTCTGTTGTCTAGAGGTATGGATGCAATAGTGCGATCGTTTAAGGGGACAGAATGAAAAAATTTGCTGTAGCAAAGCCTGCTGAATTGAAAAACTATGTCGGTGATGACCTTGCTCTGAGTGACTGGGTGTGCGTCACTCAGGATATGATTGATTTATTCGCGCAGTCTACGGGTGATCATCAGTGGATTCATGTGGATGTAGAGCGAGCGTCTCGAGACACACCATTTAAGTCGACCATTGCTCATGGTTTTTTAACGTTGTCACTGCTATCCAAATTTCTGAACGATACGATTGACCTTGGGGTCTCCAAGATGGGGATCAACTATGGGTTAAACCGTGTGCGTTTCACTGCGCCTGTGAAAAGCGGTTCGATGGTTCGAGCTAGATTCAATCTTAAACAGGTTGTCTCAATTGATGACGGAGTTCAGTTGGAGTGGGAAGTTACCGTTGAAGCTCAGAATGAGGTTAAGCCGGTATTAGTGGCTGAGTGGCTGACCAGGCGATACGGATAGTCTAACGGGCCCCAATTAAAATTATGTCCCAACTTGATTTAAGGCAATTGCAACAAACGGTTCATTCCTTGAGGGATGAGCTGGAGAAAAGTGCGGCCAATATTGAACGGGAAGTCCAAAAAGAACGAGCAAAGTATGCAGACGAAATCGAGCAATTGAAGACAGCAACGCAGGCTGTAAGAGATGCGCTGGAGGAAAGTAAGCATGAAGCGGATAAATTATTGCAACAGACACAAATGACAATGGAGAACGAGAATCGACAGCTTCGCGATACTGCATCGGCGCTTCGTGACGAATTGGAGCGTCAAAAACAGGCCAATGTTCAGTCAATCGACCGGGTTGAGCAGGAGTTTGGAAAAGAGAGACGAAGTTTGCAAGAGCAGATCCAACAATTGAGAGACCAATTAGAGATGAAATTATGAGTGGTGAAGAGGCGGCTCCGACAAAAAAGAAAAGAAAGGGAACAAAAGATGAGCGGCTGAAACGTTCCCAAATTCTTCTGGATGTGACCCGCAGATGTGCTTCGCTCGCAAACATTCAAGACGTTTGGAAAGAGCTTGTTGGTATGACTTCGTATGAGCTTGACTGTGATCGCAGTACGTTATTTTTGAACGATAACGAAACTAATGAGTTGTTTTCATTTGTCGCGCAAGGCAATTTGACAAGAGAGATTAGAATTCTGAATGACAGTGGAATTGCGGGGCATGTCTTCCAAACTGGTCAATCTATGCTTAGCGATGACCCATACGAGGATCCTTTATTCAATCGAGAGGTGGATCAGAGAACGGGTTACACCACACGAAATATAGCGTGTGTACCGGTCATAACCATGGCCGGCGAAAAAATTGGCGTCATGCAAACATTGAATAAGCGTGTGGGTGAGTTTAATGAGGCCGATTTGGATTTACTTGAGCAAATGACAACACAAGCAGCAGTTGTGTTGCAGGGTCTGCAGCATTTCGAACAAATAGACAAGATTCGACAAAAAGAAAATGCTTTTTTGAAGTTAATGTCCGACATTAATTCCGAATTTGAACTATCTCGAATGTTGATGCGCGTTGTTCAGGAGATCACAGGGATGCTCACGTCCGAGCGTGCTACGATTTTTATGTTCGATCAATCAAGCGGAACACTGTTTTCACGAGTATCTGCAGGGGGTGAAATTAACGAGATTCGTTTTCCTTCTCATTTGGGGATTGCTGGAGAGGTTTTCACATCTGGAAAGAGTATGAATATCCCTCACGCCTATGCAGATTTGCGTTTTAATCCATCGTTTGATAAACAAACAGGTTTTTTCACTCGATCAATATTGTGCGTTCCCATCGTTAATAACGATAACGAAACAATTGGCGTTACGCAGGTGCTTAACAAAAAGGGTGGTGTTTTCTCGGACGAGGATGAGCAACGATTAAAAGCATTTACTGCACAAATTTCTATCAGTCTTCAGAACTCTAAATTATTTGATGATGTTCAGCGCATCAAAAACTACAACGAAAGTATGTTGCAGAGTATGTCGAATGGAGTCTTGACGGTAGATCCCAAGGGCGACGTAGTAACATGCAACGCCGCCGCACTAAACATATGGGGCACAGGAGAGGGTGATTTAATTGGTAAAAATCTGCGGGACCTTGTGGGGGAAGAGGAGCAGTGGGTCCTCGAGCAGATCGAGCAAGTTAAAAAAGAAAATCACCCGCAGCTAATTACCGACACTGCATTTACGCTTTTAGGAACGAGCAAAACGGTGAATCTTACACTTATGCCGTTGGTCGCAGCTGAGGAGGATAAGGAACTCGGCTCAATGATTATGTTCGAAGACATCAGCAGTGAAAAACGAATGAAGTCAACCATGTCTCGATACATGGATCCTGTCATTGCGGCTCAGATGATGGATGGGGATGCTCATGAGGTTCTGGGCGGCGTTAGCGCAGAAGCAACGGTTATGTTTACTGATGTTAGAGGGTTCACCACAATAACTGAAGAATATGGCGCGCAAGGGACGGTCTCTTTCCTCAATGATTATTTTTCTTTGATGGTTGATTGCATTACAAAAGAGGGCGGTATGCTCGATAAATTCATCGGGGACGCAATAATGGCTTGCTTCGGATTACCGATTCCTCATGAAGATGATCCTGATCGGGCTATGCGTGCTTCAATAGGGATGATTCAAACACTCTGGGGATGGAACCAAGCGCGGCTTGATAAGGGTTTAAAGACTGTTGATATGGGTATCGGATTGAACACGGATATGGTGGTATCCGGAAACATTGGATCACCAAAGCGTATGGATTACACGTTGATTGGAGATGGCGTTAATTTGGCGGCTCGCCTAGAAAGCGCATGTAAGTCTTATGCGGCTCGAATTCTGGTCAGTGAGTCTACAGTTCAAAAATTGAAGGGCACATATCGAATGAGAGCCGCAGATTTGGTTGTGGTGAAAGGCAAAACTCAGCCGGTTAAGATTTATGAGGTCTTGGACTATCATGATCAAGTATCTTTTCCGAATTTGATGGATGTGGTGAATTTATTTAATGACGGTATTGAAGCATATCAAGTGGCCAATTGGGACAAGGCAATAGAGCGATTTAATCATTGTTTAAAATTAAATCCAACGGATCAGCTATCTCAGATTTATGTGGATCGTTGTGAGTTTCTGAAGTCAAATCCTCCGGAGAAAGAGTGGGATGGCGTATGGGTAATGACTTCAAAATAATGCATTAGAAAGAAGAGCTAATATGATTGTTCAGAGTTTCCGTTTTTCCCATCCCATAAGGGTGCGTTGGTCCGAGGTGGATGCGCAGAGTGTTGTCTTTAATCCCCACTATTTGACCTATGCAGATATCGCGGTAACAGAATACTATCGCGTAATTGGTATGCCTTATCCGGCGGCTTTTGATGTTGACGTAGCTGATTTGTATGCACGGAAGACTCAAATTGAGTACCACGCGTCTGCCCGGTTTGATGATGTTCTCGACCTGTATGTCCGAGTTTCTCGCTTGGGGCGCAGCAGTTTTGATTTTTGTATTGAGGTTTTGCGGTCGGAAGAATCTATAGCGACCATAGAAATGACATATGTTCATGCGAATTTAGAAAAGCAAAAATCAGTCCCTTTGACAGATAAATTTCGTGATGCGTGTGTTGTGTTCGAGAAAGTCGCGCCTGAGCAGTAATACAGATTCGATGTATAGTTAGGAGTGTTAGTAAAAAATATGTAGTGTGTTCGCCCAAAAGGCTGAGCTCATTTTAATTTTGGTAAAGAAAGAGAAATTATGGATTTTGAGTTTTCATCAAAAGTTAAAGACCTGCAGGCTCAGCTGAGTGATTTTATGGATGAGCACATCTATCCTAACGAAACAGCTTTTCATGCTGAGGTCGAGGCGAACCGAAGTGCTGGAGACGCGTGGATACCAACAGAGCTTGTTGAGTCATTAAAGTTAAAAGCGGGTAACAAAGGGCTGTGGAATTTGTGGAGACCTAAGGCGCATGGTGGTTCGCTGACCAACGTTGAATATGCGCCTTTATGTGAAATTATGGGGCGGGTAACTTGGGCGTCTGAGGTATTTAATTGTTCTGCACCGGATACTGGAAATATGGAGACGTTACTGCGCTATGCGTCGCCTGAATTGCAGAAGAGTTGGGCGGAGCCGTTAATTGAAGGGAAAATCAGATCCGCATTCTTAATGACTGAGCCAGCGGTTGCCTCCTCGGATGCAACGAATATTGAATGTCTCATTCAGCGCGATGGAGACGATTATGTGATCAATGGTCGAAAATGGTGGTCCTCCGGCGCTGGAGATCCAAGGTGTAAGGTACTAATCGTGATGGGTAAAACCGACCCCGATAGTGCGGACCGACATAAGCAACAGTCGATGATTGTGGTGCCAACAGACACCCCGGGGGTAAAAATCGAAAGGGCGTTAACTGTTTTTGGTTATGACGATGCGCCGCATGGGCATATGGAAGTTTCGTTGGAGAACGTTCGGGTGCCAGCAGCTAATATTCTTCTGGGAGAAGGAAGAGGTTTTGAAATTGCACAAGGCCGTTTAGGCCCCGGACGTATTCATCATTGCATGAGAATTATTGGGCAGGCTGAACGTGCATTGGAATTCATGATTAAACGTCTTAATTCTAGGGTGGCTTTCGGTAAGCCCGTATCTCAACAGTCGGTTTGGCATGAGCGCATTGCCGAATCGCGGATGATGATTGATCAAGCTCGATTACTGACTTTAAAGGCGGCACACATGATGGATACTGTTGGCAATAAAGAAGCTAGAAAGGAAATCGGAATGATTAAAGTCATTGCGCCTAACATGGCTCAAAAAATTATGGATTGGGCGATACAAGCTCATGGAGGCGGTGGGGTATCTCAAGATTTTCCGTTGGCATTTATGTGGGCTTGGAACCGCTCGATGCGTCTTGCGGATGGCCCTGATGAGGTCCATAGATCCCAAGTTGCTCGATTAGAGCTCAAAAAATATATGTAATTGATATTTTTTTACTTTTTTTTTGAAGTCCCCAACAGTGTTGTGGACTTTTTTTTTGGCATAATAATTCAGGCTACCTAAATTTTTAGGCAATGGAAAAAATCAGTCGGTTTTGTTTTTAGAAAGCAGAAAAAACTATAATTTGGAATGGACAAGCAGTTTGCTCTGAACATCTAAATATGTGCATTTACGTATCTCGTCTAGTACAGATGATGCGACGCAAACTCAGTTCTGTATTGTAAGTTAGTAATAATTGATGCATTGCAATAATTTATACTGCGGTGATTGTTAGCGGGCTTCCCGTTCCCCCTGATTTGTTTGTTGTGTTCGTTAGGTCTCGCGGTGAATGTTCTAGCTTGCGATGTATTTCTGAAATTTAGTGCTGACACGACCACCGAGTGTGAGGCCATGCCCTAAAATACAAATGAGAATCATTCCTACTAACCCTATCAAATCAACGTTATCAGTGCTTGAAACGCAAGACTTAATCATGTATTTTCACGGGGTAACTTTTATTTATTAGTTGTTACATCCCTAACAAACCTAAAGCTTCGAAAGGGGGAGTTTTAATATGAAAGTCAGTTTTAAAGTAAATGGTAAAAGCGAGACTGTAGAGGTCTCTGCGGATACACCATTACTGTGGGTTCTTCGCGATACACTCGGTTACACGGGTACTAAGTTTGGTTGCGGAAAAGCTCTATGTGGTGCGTGTACAGTTCATCTAAACGGACGTGCAGTACGTTCCTGTCAAACACAGATAGGTTCTATTGCTGGACAAGACGTGACAACCATCGAAGGTCTTGGTGGAAATCATAAAGTTCAGCGAGCATGGGAAGCTTTAGATGTTCCTCAGTGTGGATACTGTCAGCCAGGGCAAATGATGTCTGCCTCAGCACTTTTGTCTACGAACAAAAATCCTTCAGATGAGGATATTGATGCGTTCATGTCGGGCAACCTTTGCCGATGTGGTACCTATCCTCGAATCCGCGCTGCTATTAAAGCCGCGGCGAAGATGTCCTAACGAGGGAGGAATCGAGATATGGAAAAAATTGTAAAAAATGAAGATCGTCGTGACTTCCTGAAAGTCAGTGGATCTGCTGCTGGTGGCTTAGCTTTGGCATTTTACTTGCCAACTGCACGTCAAGCTCAAGCTGCGGATGGCGGCAGCCCGAATGCTTGGGTAAAAATTGCTGCTGACAACACAGTAACCATAATGAATGCCCGCTCAGAAATGGGTCAGGACGTTTATACCTCAATGCCAATGCTTGTAGCGGAGGAGCTAGAGGTTGACATAAACGCAATTAAGGTTGAGTTTGCTCCACCGGCTGAGGTTTACATTAACTCTCTACTTGGTGGTCAAATCACGGGTGGTTCGACAGCTGTCCGAGACGCTTGGGAAAAGCTTCGTAAGGCAGGCGCTTCAGCTCGAATGATGTTGGTTGCAGCTGCAGCCGATAACTGGGGTGTTGATCCGAGTAAGTGTAGCGTTTCTAACGGCATGATTTCAGGTCCTGGCGGTAAGAAAGCAACTTACGGTTCAGTCGCAGCTAAAGCAGCTACGATGGAAGTGCCTAAGGAAGTACCTCTTAAGCCTGCTAGCCAATTCAAGATTGTGGGAAGTACAAAGCAAAAACGTCTTGATACTGGAATGAAGGTCCGTGGTACCGCTGGATTTGGTATTGACACCATTGTTCCTGGCATGAAGTTTGCCGCAGTTGCGATGCCTCCAATGATGGGCGGTAGTCTGATCTCCTACGATGATTCGCGAGCGAAAAATATGCCTGGCGTTCATTCGGTAGTTCAATACAGCCGTGGTGTTGCAGTGGTTGCTGATTCCTACTGGACAGCAAAGAAGGCAGTTGCCACACTTGACCCTCAGTGGGATGCTGGTCCAAATGCTGATCTAGATATGACTAGCCTCTGGGCGAAAATGGAAGAAGCATCAAACGGTGCTGGCGCAGTTTTCCGTGAAAGCGGAAATGCTGACCAAGGTTTGGCGCAGGCAGACAAGATGATTACCGCAGAGTATCGCTTGCCATTCCAGTCACACTCGCCACTAGAGCCACAGAACACAACTGCACATGTTACTGCTGACAAGGCTGTGATTATCACACCTACTCAGTTCCAGCAGTTAGTTCCTCACGTTGTAGCTGGTGCTACCGGCCTCAAGCCCGAGCAGGTTGAAGTTCAAACAACCTTCCTAGGTGGCGGTTTCGGTCGTCGTGTTGAGGTGGATTACTGTATTGATGCTGCCGAGATTTCACAAGCAGCAGGCGTTCCAGTCAAGATGGTGTGGTCTCGTGAAGACGACATGACTCATGACTCATATCGTCCAGCAGGTATCTACAAGTTCACAGCTGGTGTAGACGAGAATGGTAAGCTTCAAGCGCTTAAGTTCAAGTCAACCAGTCCTTCAATTTCTTCACGTTTGTTCCCAAGTATTGTGAAGGACGGTATCGACCCATTTGCTGTTGAGGGTATCGATAACTTCCCATACCTAGCAGATGCTGGTATGAATTTCAGTTATGTCATGCATGACACTGGAGTTCAGGTCGGTTACTGGCGTGGTGTGTCACATAACTTGAATGCTGTTGCGTTGGAGTGTTTCATTGACGAGCTAGCGAAGAATGCTGGTGCTGATCCAATTCAGTACCGAATCGACATGCTTGACATGGGCTCTACCAAGCACGCTTGGTCTGGACTTTCAGCTGGTGTACCAGTTGGCGCCAGAATGAAGACAGTCTTGGAAGAAGTTAAAAAGAAATCCAGGTTTGGTAAGAAGATGCCAGCCGGTAAAGGTCAAGGTGTTGCTGTGATGGAGGGTTATAACTCCGTTGTTGCTATCGTGGCCGAGGTAACTGTTGATTCTACGATGGATGTAGTCGTAGACAAAGTTACGGCTGTCGTTGACGGTGGTACGCTAGTTCACCCAGATCAGGCATTAGCTCAGGTCCAAGGTTGTATAAACATGGGTCAGGGTGTTGGTTTGATCAGTGAGATTACAGTTAAAAATGGTATCGTCGAGCAAGATAACTTTGACGGATACCGAGCTGTTCGTATCAACGAAACACCAAAAGTCATGGACGTTCACTTCATTAAGAGTGATGGCGCTCCTGGCGGTCTTGGTGAACCAGCAACCGCGGTTATCGTTCCAGCAATTGCTAACGCAATTCATGCTGCATCTGGTAAGCGCGTGCGTACGTTCCCTGCATTACCAGAGAACGTCGCAGCTGGCTAATGTGACGTTGTATTCGGATCCGGAGGCGTGCTTCTGGATCCGAGAATATTGGAAACCCCCAGTAGTACTGGGGGTTTTTTTATAGTCCTTAGTTGTTAACAATCGAAATAGTTAACTAGTACGACTTACGAGCTGAAGAAGATATGGATAGTGTAGATTTACAAGTACTTAAAACAAGCCTTGACTGGCGCGCCAACGGTCACGAAGTTATTTTAGGAACGATAGTTCAAACGTGGGGCTCATCGCCCCGGCCGCCGGGTGCAATGTTAGCGATTCGTGATGATGGTCTAGTGGCAGGCTCAATTTCTGGAGGCTGCATTGAAGATGACATGATCAATCGGGTTCGAGACCAATCGCTGGAGGTTGATAAGCCCTCTGTGGTTACTTATGGGATTAGTAAAGAAGAAGCGAATCGATTCGGTCTTCCTTGTGGGGGAACATTACAGGTTGTCCTGGAAAAAATAACTGATGATGAGAGTTTTCGGGAATTACTTAAGCGTGTTGAACAACATGAGTTGGTATCACGGTCGTTAGTTATTTCTACCGGTGAAGTGAGTTTAAAAGACGCTTCCTCTAGCGATGAGCTATCGTTTGATGGGGAAGTCCTGCAATGCGTATATGGACCTCGTTGGCGACTTATTATCATTGGTGCCGGACAGCTCTCTACTTATGTAGCTCAAATGGCCAAGGCGCTTGACTATCATGTCATTGTGTGCGATCCGAGAGCGGAATATGCGGATACGTGGTCGGTCCCTGGGACCATACTCTCTCGTGAGATGCCAGATGACCTAGTGGTCTCTTTGAAATTAGATGCTCACTCAGCGTTAGTAGCCGTCACACATGACCCAAAGTTGGATGACTTAGCCTTGTTGGAAGGTTTGAAATCACCATCATTTTATGTAGGAGCCCTAGGATCTCGACTGAACAGTAAAAATCGACGTGAACGTCTTTTGCTTTTTGATTTGAGTCAATCGGAAATTGATCAGCTTCATGGTCCGGTGGGATTAAGCATTGGGAGTAAGACACCTCCCGAAATTGCTGTCGCAATACTTGCAGAGATTACCGCGGTTCGCAATGGCGTGCCTTTGCACTCAGTAGGTGTCAATGAAAGTAAAAAGTCTAGTGAAGGCGCGACTACAACGGTATGTGCTGTTTAAAATTTCAATAATTAAATATCGGTAAAATACTGTTTTTTTATTAACTGGTGCCAAGGAGTTATAAATGAGATTAGAGCAAAAAGTTGCTATCGTTACGGGTGGTGGTTCAGGTTTTGGGGAAGGGATAGCCACAAGATTTGCTCAAGAAGGTTGTCGCATAATCGTAAACGATATAAATGTTGACGGTGGGGAACGTGTGGTTAAAGACATTAAAGCGTCTGGTGGGGAGGCTGTATTCTGTCGCGGTAATGTTGCCTCTAGCGCTGATTGGAAAGATCTCTTAGATTGTTCTCTGGATTCCTATGGAAAGCTTGATATCGTTATTAATAATGCGGGTACCACACATAGAAATAAATCAATGCTTGACGTGACCGATGACGAGTTCGATTTGGTCTATGACGTAAACGTTAAGGGTATCTATTATTCAGCTCGAAACCTGGTTCCTTATTTTAGAAAGCAAGGAGGTGGAAATTTTGTCACTATTGCGTCTACTTCAGGCATCCGACCACGCCCTGGCTTGGTATGGTATAGCGGGAGCAAAGCAGCGGCGATCGTCGCTAGCCAGGCAATGGCTTTAGAATTAGCCCCTGATAAAATTCGCGTTAATGTAGTAAATCCAGTAGCAGGCGATACTCCGCTTTTGGCTGAGTTTATGGGGTCAGATACACCTGAAATACGTGAGAAATTTGCATCAGTTATTCCATTGGGACGGTTCAGTCAGCCGCGTGATATCGCGAATGCGTGCTTGTATTTGGCGTCTGACGAGGCAGACTTTATTACCGGTGCATGTATTGAGGTCGATGGCGGACGGTGCGTCTAGGAAGCATTCTATCGGTTTTAATTTACATGATCTAAACCTGCTTATGCTCCAGTGAAAGCTTGTATCCCAGTTTGTGCTCGTCCAAGTATCAATGCATGTACGTCATGCGTGCCTTCGTAGGTATTCACCGCTTCTAGGTTCATGACATGGCGGATGACCTGGTATTCATCAGAAATCCCATTTCCGCCATGCATATCTCGAGCAGTTCGAGCGATATCCAGCGCCTTACCGCATGAGTTGCGTTTAATTAATGAGATCATTTCAGGTGTAGCTTCGTCATGGTCCAGTAAGCGTCCAACTCTCAACGTTGCTTGCAGCCCAATTGTGATTTCTGTTTGCATGTCTGCGAGTTTTTTTTGTACGAGTTGATTTGCCGCTAAAGGTCGATCGAACTGTTTACGACTTAATGTATATTCCCTGGCTGCCATCCAGCAAAATTCTGCAGCCCCTAACGCTCCCCAGGATATTCCATATCGTGCTTTATTTAGACAACCGAAAGGCCCTGTCAATCCTTTTACATTTGGTAGGATGTTTTCTTCTGGCACGAAGACGTCATCCATAACTATTTCTCCGGTTATCGACGCACGAAGGCTAAATTTACCGCTTATTTTTGGGGTTTCTAGTCCCTGCATACCGCGCTCCAAGATAAAGCCACGAATCGTACCGGCATCATCTTTAGCCCAAATCACCATAATGTCGGCGACTGGTGAATTTGTGATCCACATTTTCGCGCCTTTCAGCTTCCAACCACCAGGTACCTTCGTAGCTCTAGTGATCAATCCTCCAGCATCAGACCCGTAGTCAGGTTCCGTTAAGCCGAAGCATCCAATTTTTTTCCCGCTAGCAAGATCAGGAAGGTATTTCTCGCGTTGCTCTTCAGTTCCATAAGTAAATATTGGGTACATTACAAGGCTTGATTGAACACTCATCATTGACCGATAGCCGGAGTCTATACGTTCGATTTCTCTCGCGATAAGCCCATAAGAAACGTGATTAACTCCGGCGCAGCCATACCCTGTAATTGTTGAACCCAAGAATCCCATCTCACCCATTTCGTCAAAAATAGCACGATCGAAACTTTCATTGCGATTAGCTTCGATAATTCTCGGAGATAGCCGGTCAGAACAAAATTCTCGAGCGCTATCAGCAATAATCTTTTCCTCATCAGTAAGTTGATCATTGAGTCTAAAAGGATCTTGCCAGTCGAAAGATGCCATTGTTTTACCTTCTGCAGTAACTGCGGTTTAAAACTTCAACTAAGTGTAACGCTAACTCGACCAATTTGGCCAAATTCCAGTTCTACGTAGTCATTAGGTTTAATTTGAAAAGGTAATACGCACGTACCCGTAGTCACAACTTCCTTTGCCCGCAGGCCGATACCTTCATTGCTAAGTTCATTGACAATCCATCTGAGCGCAATACGAGGGTCACCCAATACGTTTTTACCTATCCCTTCTTCAACAATTGTACCGTTTACTAATGCTTGCACTTTATGATCTCGAAGGTCGATACTCCTCCAATCTGCAGTTGTGGGTGGTCCAAGAACAAACCAACTCGCGCAGGCATTATCTGCAATAAGTTGAGTTTCTCCTGCCGTTACAAAGTCTATATATCGAGAATCGGGAATCTCTATCGCTGTATGCAGGGTATCTACTGCTTCAAGCGTTTCTTCAATAGAGTAGGCCGTATTCCTAGGCGGTAAGTCTTTACCTAATTGGAAACAGAACTCGGCTTCAGCGACGCCCATGAGGTTGGCACCAACTTCTAAGGTATCACCGGACATCTTTGTTCGGTCAGCAAGTAGTCGTCCTGCAAGCGGTCCAGGTACCCCGATATGTTTTTGACCGTTAACACTTGTGGCGGCTATTTTCCATCCGATTTGCGATGACCGGGAGAGCTTGCCTACCTCTTTTTGAATTTTGTATGCGGTTTGTCGATCCGTCGGCCGACAGTCTTTCGGTAGCTCCGAAATAGTTTCTCCGTTATCCCATGCATTCCAAAGGATCTGAGCGGCCTTATCTATTTGTGCTTGGTTCATTGCGTCCTCAAAAGTATTAATTTATTTGATTTTATCCGATTGTTTCACCACATTTAGAAGCGGTTGCCTTCTAGATAAACGATTCAAATTTTCTGCAATGAATTTCGTTCTGCGATGAATTAGAGCATCGGTCCACGTTGATGCATGCGGAGACATTATGACGTTATCAAGTTCGCTAAAATTAAAACGAGACGGTGGCGTATTGTCGGATATGCTTCTTGGATATTGATACCAAGTATCGATGACGGCACCGCCGATTTCTTTGTCTCTGCATGCTTGGTACAGAGCCTCCTCGTTAATAACCTCTCCTCTAGCGATATTTAAGATGATCGCAGAGGATTTCATTTTTCTGAACTGTGTTTTTGATATTAACCCTTTAGTCTCTGGCGTCAGGGGTGTTGATACTAAAATGAAATCACTGAGTGCGAGAACGGTATCTAAATCTTCAACGGTGTAGAAAGCGTCAGGCTGTACTCCGGAGGTCGGGATTCGTGGTCCGCAGCCAATGACCTGCACCCCAAAAGGTTTGATTCGTTTTGCAACTTCCCTACCAATGTGTCCGTAACCTATGATGCCAATAGTTTTTCCAAAAAGCTCATCATGTACTGGCCCGAAGAGGTAGGAGCCCGACCAATTATTGCTCCGTATATTTTTGTCCAATTGAGTAAGATTTGTGACTCCTTGGAGAATAGCGGCCATTACGAACTCCGCAATTGGAATCTCATGCTCGAAGACGTTACAGACTGATGTTTGTTTGGGGATTGCATCTAAGTCGAGACCATCTAATCCTGCCCCTGGAAGTTGAATTAGTTTTAAATTCTCGCATTTCACACCGGGGTTGATCCAATTCATTGTGATAACTGCATCGACGCTTTTTAGGTTTTCTAGCCATAAGTCAGTATCAAGGTGATTTACTGCCTCAATCGACCAATCAACATTTAATAACGAAGGAAGGCGACTTAGACGGATGTCTTCATCTTGCTGTCGGATTAAAAGTTTCATCATTTGGATTTTCCTTACTCCACGCGAGGTTCTCTTGAATAATAGGAGACAGACTTAACCGAGGTAGTAGTTTATCAATCTTGAGTCGACCATGATGATCTTATATCCCCAATTTTCTGAGGAGCGATAGTTGTTTAAAAAGAGAAGTGACATCGTAGCTAGCTGAGGTGCATTGCGTATCACGTATTGTCGTTCGGATTCAATTTGTGTGGTGCCGGGAGGGGGAATCGAACCCCCACAGTGTTTCCACCGGCGGATTTTGAATCCGCTGCGTCTACCAATTCCGCCATCCCGGCAATAGCGGGGATTATCCCTGAAGTTGAAGCTGTCATCAAGGATGGTGCCGATGTGTGTCTAAATTGGACTTATGAATAGAGCGTAAGGTTAATCAGAGATACAATGCCCCCATGCATATTTCGGAATTTAATTTTGATTTGCCTGATGAATTGATTGCCCAGGAGCCTCTTGCGGCTCGCAGTCATAGTAGATTGTTAGTTTCGACTGGTGAGAACAATTCTTTTTCTGATCATCAATTTTCTGATCTTATTGATCTGCTATCAGAGGATGACTTATTAGTTTTTAATGACACTCGTGTTATTAAGGCTCGATTAAAAGGTGTCAAAGATACGGGTGGTGAGGTTGAGGTTATGGTTGACCAAATACTGTCTCCTATCCGATTTAAGTGTCTTATCCGGGCGAGTAGACGGCCTAAGGTGGGGCAGGAGATTAGAATTTCTGAAGACGTCCTGTTTAAGGTCACCGAATTCATTGACGGTGTATTTGAGATGGAGTCGACAATTGATATATACGAGTGTTTGGGTCGTTACGGCAATACACCACTCCCACCGTATATTCGTCGTCAACCAGTGGATTCGGATTCAGAGCGTTATCAAACTATTTACGCCAAGAATCCAGGTGCCGTGGCAGCACCAACAGCAGGATTACATTTTGACCCGCCTATTTTCGAAAAAATAAAACAAAAGAACATCAAAATTGCTTATCTGACTTTGCATGTCGGTGTCGGTACTTTTAAGCCTGTTACTGTTGAGAATGTTCTCGACCACGCCATGCATTTTGAACGTTATTACTTTCCATCAGAGACGGCCGAGCTCATCTCTGAGACTAAGGAAAGAGGTGGACGAATTTGTGCGGTTGGCACAACCAGTCTTCGCGTTTTAGAGAGTATTTATAGCGAAGATGAAGTGAAAATAGGCGAGGGGGCGACCAGTCTTTTCATTACTCCTGGCTATACTTTCAGCGTTGTGGATTGTCTGATTACGAATTTCCATTTACCCAAATCGACATTGTTCATGTTGGTATCTGCGTTTATGGGGACTGATAAAATGAAGCGAGCGTACAAACACGCTATTGACCAAAAATATAGATTTTTTAGTTATGGTGACGCAATGTTTTTGGCGAAGTAAATATGTTTTCTTAATGATTAGGACGATTAGATGAGTTTAGAGTTCTCCGTTTTGGCGACTTCGGGAC
>CAJQIK010000119.1 GCA_905478365.1 uncultured Burkholderiales Genera incertae sedis bacterium | reverse complement strand
ATGGTATTTCGTCACGAAAACCTCCGAAAATTTTGTACAAAGGAAGGTTTGCCGTTTTGCCGACTATATCCCAACAAGCAATATCTACCGCCGCAGCAATACGCATAATCGCTTCTTTCCCCCACCCCTTTTCATGTGCTGATCTAGAGTGAGTTAAACCAAATAATGTTCGAAATAACTTCTCTGTAGCTATAGGGTCAGCACCAATTATTTTTTGGCTAATCCCAGTTTTAAAGCAATGTATGGCCGCTTCGATGGGTGTATAGCTTGTAGCGATGCCAAATCCTTCGATGCCTGAGTCCGTCCCCAGTTTTACGAGAATCTCGTTTGCTCGTGGGACAATAAAATGGCTGACCCAATGTGGTCTTCCGGTATCAGGAGCTTGGAGAATATAGACTTTTATGGATGTGATTTTCATATTTTCTTAGTTTTTACCGAATACAGTTAATTGCAAGTCGAAGCAGTGATATGACAAATATTTTATTACCTTACGCGAAAACTTTTTAGTAAAAATAAAAGTGGTATTAAACAGAATCCATAGCCGATCGCGAGCAAAATAAGACTGGGTGACGCCACGTTTTTTTTGATGCTTAATATGACTGAAGGAGCGTCGGCTGGTGCTGTTTCTGGCTCGACCAGTATCATATATTTTTCCGGGTAGACAATAGATATGGGTCCAGTGGTGAAATCACGAAAAGGTAAAAATGAATTAATCGTCAAGGTCTCTTGGAATGCCACCTTTGATCCACTGGATAGTGATAGCGTAATTTCATTAAGTGGATTGCATGGGTTCGGCTCGCATGTAACTTCAATAAGAAAGTTATTTTCAATCGGAGTTAACGGTAACTCCATTGGCTGATAGCTCATGCCAGAACTGATGCGAAATATTGAACGATCATCGAGCACCCACCGATCACTAATTTCACGTAGGTTGTTGACGCTTAAGTTCTGCCCGCTGAATACATAACAGTAGAAGTGATAGGTTGGGCCTAGAAGAAGGCCGACAACAAATAAAGTGACAAGTTTAATTTGAATTTGAGTCATCGTAGCATCGTTTTTATATTCACTACGTGTATGTTGACACGGTTTCGAGACTTTTGGGCTGTAAACTAGAGGGTGAAAATCGGATACACTGCAGAAAAAACCATTTAGTTTTATCGCGTCATCAAGGGGGAGAGAGATGTGGATTTACAGCTAACAGGTTCTAAAATGATCGTTACCGCTGGGGCGAGTGGCATTGGCCTTAAAATTACTGAAAGACTTTTAGAAGAGGGCGTATCTGTTTACATTTGTGATATCGACAAAGAGGCTTTAAATGATGTTCAAGAAAAATATCCATCATTGAAAGTTGGTATTTGTGATGTTGCCGATAGAGATTCGGTTGCACGTATGTTCAATGAGGCAGTGGTCGGTTTAGGTGGGTTAGATTGCTTAGTGAATAATGCAGGCATCGCTGGTCCGACTGGGGCGTTCCACGAAATCGACCCTGAAGACTGGGATCGGTGCATTGAGGTATGCCTAACAGGTCAGTTTAATTGTGCTCGTTTAGCTATTGAACATCTCAAGCAGTCAAATAATGCGTCCATCATAAACTTGTCCTCTGCTGCAGGTCGATTTGGTTTCCCAAACCGGGCGCCGTATTCTGCGGCAAAGTGGGGTGTCGTCGGGTTTACTAAGACGCTGTCGATGGAGTTAGGTGATTTCAAAATTCGTTGTAATGCGATATTACCCGGTCCAGTCGACGGGCCACGTATTCAGGCGGTCATCAAGGAGAAGGCAAATGCTAACGGGCAAACTGCAGAGGCCTTCACAAAAACCTGGTTATCGATGGCATCTATAAAAGAATTAATTGATCCGAAACAGCTCGCTGATTTGGTTGCGTTTATTGCGTCACCTCTTGGGCGTAGTATTTCTGGTCAAGCGTTGAATGTAGATGGAGATTTGCAAGGGTTGATGTAGGCAGTGGGATAATTTTTTATGCAAAAAGAATATGAATTATTAGATTTTTCCCCTGAGTTTTCTGAGGCTTTTAAAGAACTTAATCTGGAGTGGATAGAGGAGTATTTTGAACCTGAGGATATAGATTTGAAGATGCTCTCCGATCCTCAGAAAATGTTTATTGATTCCGGTGGCGCGATTATTCTGGTCAAAGTGGGGGAGAGTGTTGTTGGTTGTTGTGGGCTGTTAAAACATAACGACACAACGTTCGAAATTTCGAAGATGGCTGTTACGTCGACCCATCAAGGGCTTGGGTTGGGGAAGGCCATGTTGCACCAAACTCTAAAAATTGCAAAACGTCTGGGAGCGACTCAACTTGAGATTATGTCCAACACCATCTTGGAGCCTGCGATTGGGCTTTACAAGTCGGTCGGTTTCGTTGAAATCCCGTTAACCAGTGATACTTATGATCGAGGAAATATTTCGTTGCGGTTGGATTTGCTGGACTCTGATTAGAGATTAAGTTACCGAATTAATTTAGTGCTGAGTACTCGGTCGATATCTTGGATTTAAAACCTTTTCCTTTTCACGTTGTCATAATATTTGTAAAAAGCATTGAGTTTATGATCCAATCGAATAGAACGATGGGAATTAATCTAATAGTGGATGATGATGGATAGTTCAAAAAGAAAATTTGTGCGTAATGCAGGGCTACTGGGTGTCCTTCTTGGATTATCTGATGTTGGCTTTATTAAGCTCGCGAATGGAAAAGATTGGGATTGGAATAAACACGCGTTCGAGGCAGATAATTTGTCGGCAGCAATTAGAGGTCTGACCGGTCAATCGGTATCTCGAGACACAAGTGGTTTAATTCAGTTTATCGCCCCCCCCATTGCGGAAAATGGCGCTGTAGTGCCTGTTGGAGTTAAGGTAGATGAAGGTGTTCGAGTACATGCGCTCGCGTTGCTGTGCGAGAAAAACCCCAGGCCTTTAGCAGCGTATTACGAACTATCTCTCCAAGCTGTTCCATTCATCCGTACGCGAATAAAAATGCGTGAAACTGCGCCGGTTATTGCGTTGATCAAGACAGATACAGGGTACGTAAGTGCCGAAACACTCATTAAGGTAACTAGAGGCGGGTGCGGTGGATAATATGATAATTAGTCGTAAAGGATAAGTATGGCGCGTCCCATGAAAATTTTTGCGGTTTGTGATGACAGTGGTCTGACGACTGTCAGAGTGCTGATTCGTCATGACATGGAAACTGGGTTTCGAAAAAAGAAAGACGGC
>CAJQIK010000118.1 GCA_905478365.1 uncultured Burkholderiales Genera incertae sedis bacterium | reverse complement strand
CAAGTTGTATCTAATCCAATATTAGTAAATATTACTAAGGTAAGGTATAAACTCAATTCTTATAATGATTATCGGTTTGAGTAATTTAATAAAATTAAAACATAAATATCTAATGAAAAAATTCTTTGATTCATACAGGGATCACTATTTCAACACACAGGCCACCAAATTTGGTACTTTCACTCAACTTAAGTTTTCCACCATGTGTCCTCGCAATATCAGAAGAGATAGCAAGGCCGAGGCCAACACCACCCCCTTTGTTTTGATTTCTGGAAATATCCAGCTTTGTAAACGGTTTAATCGCTTCATCCCATTTATCTTTAGGAATACCAGGCCCATTATCTTCGATTCTAAATATTAAAGATTTTTTGGTTAAAACTACAGATAACACAACTAAACTTGACCATTTTTCAGCATTATTGACTATATTTTCAATTGCACGCTTAATAGAAAGGGGTTTTAGAGGAATAAGAGTTTTTTCTTTTAACGTCTCCCCGACGGATAGTTTATCCCCATTACGGTTTGAGTTTTCAATAATTCCATTAATAATCTCTAGCGGATCAACCAATTCTGTTTCATCTATAGAACCATACTTTGAAAAGTCTAAGAACTCGTTAATTAATCTTTCCATCTCATTAACATCTTGTATTAAGTCTTGATTTTCAGCTGAATTATCTTGCATGGAAAGGCCTAATTTCAAACGCGTTAATGGTGTTCTCAGGTCATGACTTACTCCAGAAAATATTAAAGTTCTCTGCTCTATTTGCCTCTCAATTCTTGCCTTCATATTTAGAAATGCTCTACCAGCAGCCCGAACCTCTGTAGCTCCACTTGGCGCATAAGAAACCTCTCTTCCCTTTCCAAAAGCCTCAGCAGCGGCCGATAACCTCCTAATTGGTCTCAATTGGTTCCTCATGAAAAGGAATGCAATTGTGGTCATTAAAATACCCGTTAACGTCATTAATACTAATAACTGATGAGGGTTGGCTGCTGAAATTCGGTACCGAGAAAACCTAAGTTCTAAAATTTTTCCGGAGATATCGTAAGTTAGTATAACAGTCTTATCACTTTTCATTAAATCGACTGCTTTTAATTCATCAAAGCTCTCATATAAAGTGTTCGTTAACATTCGACCTGACAAATCATAAAAGGTCCGTCGATTTGTAGCGTGCGACTCTAACCAAGACGCCTGCATATTAAAGTCTTGTGCTAACAAGAAAATATCAGATTCCTCATTTTCATTAGGATCAAAATTATCGATCATATCTAAAATAATTTCAATCTCTGGAACTAAATTCATTGTCATTTGTTTTGTGACGTCTTCATAAAACCGTTGAATGAAAGCAAACGAAACTACTAGCTGAAGAGTAATAATTGGGACTAACAGAATTAAAGCTGCTCGCCCGTATAAACTTCTCGGAAGGTATCTCTTTATTGAAATTTGATTCATAACAATGTTAGAATAAATCACATAAGGTCAAAGGAAAAGTAAATTGAGTAATAATAGTAATTTTAACCCTCCCTCAGGTATTTCAGAGGATATCTATCCGAATTTAAAACGAATTATTGCTCCGAACCCATCGCCAATGACTTTTTGGGGCACAAATACATACATATTGGGAACAAATGAATTGGCGATAATTGATCCAGGGCCAGCCGTTCAATCTCACTTCGATGCAATTATGAGTAGTCTAAATAATAATCAGTCGATAAGTCATATACTTATTACTCACAGCCATATTGACCACAGTCCACTAGCAAAAAAATTATCAGAAAGAACTTCAGCTCCAATCTTAGCTTTTGGTGAAAGCTCTGCCGGAAAAAGCGCAATAATGACTAACTTAAAAAACTTAGATGGTGGTGAGGGGATAGACTATGATTTCAAACCTGACGTCACGCTTAACGATAATCAAATACTAAAAAATAAAGAATGGTGTATTAAATCGCTTCACACGCCTGGTCACATGGGCAACCATCTGTGCTTCTCCTGGGAGGGTGAGAATATTTTATTTTCAGGAGATTTAGTTATGGGTTGGGCAACGTCAATGGTATCCCCCCCTGACGGAGACCTAACCGATTTCATGAATTCGATTAAAAGTTTACAACTCCGTAGTCCAGATAAACTTTTCTTTCCAGGTCACGGTGCGCCAATCGAAAATCCATCACTAAGATTGCAAGAACTTTATGAGCATCGTAAAAAGCGGGAAGGAGAAATACTTTCAGCCTTAGAAACAGGTTTAGCAACAATTTCAGAAATAACCGAATCTGTTTATGCCGACTTAGATAAAAGACTTATCATTGCGGCAAAAAGAAATGTATTGGCACATCTAATAGACTTAACTAGCCGAAGAATATGTGTCGTGAGTGAAGAAATTACCACCAACTCAAGGTTCACTTTAACATCAAAAGGGTAGTAATCTTTTTTGAAAGCGCTTCTCCTTAATTTTCAAGAAAATGTTCTCTAAAAGAAATCCTAAAGAATGAGTGATTCCTATTGTTATTTTAAAAATAAAGGTCTTAATAATCATATTATATAAATAAAGGAATTCTCATAATGTCTGGTGTGCTCCACGGGGTATCAAACCTAACGCAACTAGTTGCAATTAGGGATATACGTAATCTGTGGATAACCGGAGTATTCACCGGGGCTAATCGGTGGACGGAGGTCCTAGTTATAGGTATTTATACTTACAAGCAGACAGGTTCACCATTAATCGTTGCATTAATTGCATTTCTCAATACCGTACCAGGCGCATTATTTGGTGTACTAATTGGCGCAATAGCAGAACGTTTTCAAAAACGAACTCTCTTATTACTCGGTTATAGCTTCTCATTAATGGTAATGATTGTACTATTCTATCTTGCGTTAAGTGACAAATTAATGCTGTGGCACCTTGCTCTTGGAACCTTTTTAAGCGGCTCTGTCGGGACTATGGAGTATCCAATAAGGCGAACATTGTTAGGTGAAATAAGTGGTTTAAAAAGGGCCTCAACCGCTCTTACATTTGATGTTGCTAGCGGAAAAATAACTATGTTTATTGGTCCATTATTGGGCGGCGTACTGATGCACAATTTTGGGATCTATTCATTTTACCTTTTAGCTATTGGTTTGCTAGGGTTTGCACTTCTATTTGTGTCACGACTTCAAATAACACCTATGACAGTACAAACCCAAACTGTTCACTTTCTACGTAGTATGCGAGATGGTTTAACCCATGCCAAAAATAACAAGCCTATACTAAGTGTGTTATTACTTACAATTATTCTTAACTTTTTTGGTTACTCATTTATTTCAATGATACCTGTCATTGGGGCGAGTAAATTAGAGC
>CAJQIK010000117.1 GCA_905478365.1 uncultured Burkholderiales Genera incertae sedis bacterium | reverse complement strand
AGGAACGAACGGGCGTGTCGATTCCCACCATTTTTCATCATGAGGGTGAGAGTGGTTTTCGTGCTCGGGAGCAGGCCGCGATCGCTGATCTAACAAAACTCGATGATATTGTGCTTGCAACGGGTGGTGGCGCGATTCTGTTCGAGGAAAACAGAAGATCTTTGGGTGCGACAGGGTTTGTTGTGTATCTTAAAGCCCAAGTTAATGATTTATGGAAACGTACGCAGGCAGATAAGAATAGACCATTATTAGACACTGAGAATCCGCTATCTAAGTTGGAGGATTTATTCAGAGTTAGGGATCCCATTTATACTGCGTTAGCTGATTTGGTAATCGAAACCGGAGATCCAAATTTGCAGATTTTTTTAAGCCGATTAGAGGACGAGCTTGTTAAAGCCCGAGTCCAATAGATAAAAATTAATGAAGAACAGACAAATTATTGTGGGGCTTGGGAGCCGATCTTATCCAATTATTATCGGTCCAGACCTTTTTCGCTCCGAGGCCATAGTAGACGAAGGTGACTTGCGAGGTCGACGTTACATTGTTGTAACCAATGATGTCGTTGGCCCAATGTACTTCTCTACGGTTGCGGAGCGTTTATCATCCCCGGGTAAGAGCGTTGAGAAAATCATCATTCCAGATGGAGAGCAATTCAAGTCGCAAGAAACATTAACGTCAATTTACGATCAGTTGATAACCAAACGGGCCGATCGATCAACGACTATTGTGGCTCTCGGTGGGGGCGTAGTCGGAGACCTCGCCGGATTTGCGGCAGCAACTTATCAGCGTGGAATACCGCTTATTCAAATTCCTACAACATTGCTAGCTCAGGTGGACTCCTCGGTTGGAGGAAAGACTGCGATTAACCATCCTGCTGGTAAAAACATGATCGGTGCATTTTATCAGCCGCAAGCCGTTTTTATTAGCTTAGAGATGTTAGGTAGTTTGCCGGACCGAGAATTTAAGGCAGGGTTGGCTGAGGTCGTTAAGTATGGTGCGATCATGGATGAGGCTTTTTTTAGTTGGCTTGAGGGCAACATTCAGTCGCTTTTAGCTCGGGATTATGAAGCATTGGGTTATGCGGTTCAGCAATGCTGCTCAAACAAAGCGAAGATTGTTGAGGCTGACGAGACTGAGTCAGGATCAAGAGCGTTATTGAATTTTGGGCACACTTTTGGACATGCTATTGAAGCAGGTCTTGGCTACGGTAAGTGGTTGCATGGTGAGGCTGTTGCAGCCGGCATGATGCTTGCTGGAAGGTTATCTGTTTTGGCAGGAGACCTGAAGCAAGTAGAGTGGGATCGGTTGCAGCAACTGCTGATTGAAATTGGATTACCAGTTGACGCGCCAAAGTTGGGTCGTAATCGATATTTAGAATTGATGGGGTATGACAAGAAAGTACTAGACGGAAAATTACGATTAGTTTTGTTAAGAAAACTTGGCGAAGCTTACGTCACGTCAGATTTCTCAAAGGAACTGTTGGTTGAGGTGCTTAGCGGAGTGGAACAATAACGATGTCGATTGAATGTCTTGCCGACTACGCGGTCCCGGCGGATGCTACTTGGGGGCGTCAGCATGAGGAGAAGAGAGCCTTTGGTCGTACCGAATTTCAACGTGACCGAGATCGGATTATTCACTCAACCGCCTTCAGAAGGCTCGAATATAAGACTCAGGTTTTTGTGAATCATGAGGGAGACCATTTTAGAACTCGTTTAACGCACAGCTTAGAAGTAGCGCAGATTGCGCGATCTATAGCGTCTAGCTTGAAATTAAATGTTGACTTGGTGGAAGCCATCGCGTTAGCCCACGACCTTGGACACACTCCTTTTGGCCACAGTGGTCAGGATGCCTTGAATGAAAGCATGGAGGAATATGGTGGGTTCGAACATAATCTTCAATCTTTGCGTGTCATTGATCATCTCGAACTTAGATATGCTCAATTCGATGGCTTGAACCTTTGCTTTGAGACGCGCGAGGGGATCCTAAAACACTGTTCATTAAAAAATGCAGCTGAGTTAGGAGACGTTGGAAGACGTTTCATCGAAAACCGCCGTCCTTCTTTGGAAGCTCAGTTGGCTAATGTCGCTGATGGGCTGGCCTATAATAATCATGATATTGATGATGGACTGAGGTCTGGCTTGCTTGACTTAGTTCATATGAGTGAGCTACCAGTTTTTGGGGAGCATTTACGATCAGTATCTAGGGAATATCCACACATTGATGAGCCGCGTCGGGCGAGTGAGGCGATACGCCGTACCGTTAATAGCTTTGTTATTGATTTGACTGAGGAAAGCGACCGCTTGATTCGCGAGGCCAGACCCACCTCGCTTGATGAGGTACGCAAATTACCAGAGTTGATATCTTTTAGCGACGAGATGGAGCAAAAACACCGGGAGGTAAAGCAGTATCTGCATCAATACCTCTATAGACACTACAAGGTTCAACGTATGGCCGATAAGGCAAAACGGGTGGTTAGTAGTTTGTTTAAGGCTTTTAAGGAGGATGTTGGATTATTACCGCCTCGGCATCAGCTCCAAGCAAAGACAGACGCTCCTCGCGCCATATCAGACTATATTGCTGGAATGACAGATCGGTATGCGATGAAGGAATATAGACAGATATTCTTGGTCGATCCACTGTGAACAAAATTCCACTATATTGATCAAACGGGCTGTAACACGGTATCATAAGGGGTCGTACCCAAATCCGGTCTTAAGCCGGATTTTCTGTCTATGGGATGACCATTAAATAAGTCCCGAAAAGGTTTATTGAAATAATTTTAGAGTGAGAGGCAAGATTGTGACTAAGTTTGTAAAACCCGCCGCCCAAGGGCTGTATAACCCAGCAAATGAGCATGATGCGTGCGGCGTTGGATTTATAGCGCATATCAAAGGGGATAAAAGCCACCTTATTGTGGATCAGGGGTTGCAGATTCTAGACAACTTGACCCACCGTGGCGCAACTGGGTTTGATCCGTTGCTCGGTGATGGCGCCGGAATTTTGGTACAAATACCAGATCAGTTCTTTCGTAATATCGGTGACTTAGGTTTCGATTTGCCTCTTTCCGGAGAGTATGGGGTTGGGATGGTTTTCTTGCCCCAAGATGATGTAAGCCGAACGAAGATACAAGAGGTTTTAGAGGAGTTTACCGTCACTGAGGGGCAAGAGGTTCTTGGTTGGCGAGATGTACCAGTAGATAATTCAGGAATCAGCCAGACCGCTCGAGATGTTGAACCTGTTATCCGTCAACTGTTTATTCGCCGTGGAGCTAACTGTCAGACCGAGCAGGATTTTGAGCGTAAGCTCTTTGTAATTCGTAAGCAGGCTGAGCACCGAGTCTCTAGTTCCGTTGATGTTGGGGTGGGAGGTTTTTATCTAACGTCAATGTCCGCAAGAACGATCGTTTATAAAGGGATGTTGCTTGCGAGCCAGGTCGGCGACTACTATTCAGATCTGTCGGACAAGGCGTTCGCTTCTTCACTCGCGCTTGTGCATCAGCGGTTTTCTACCAATACGTTTCCCAGTTGGGAACTTGCTCATCCGTTTAGAATGATCGGGCATAACGGTGAATTTAATACTCTGCGTGGAAATATCAATTGGATGAGAGCGAGACAAAAAGCTCTATTTTCGCCGGTTGTTAGGGAAGACCTTGATAAATTGTGGCCGTTGATAGATGAAATACAATCTGACTCGGCCTGTTTTGATAACGCGTTAGAGTTACTGGTGTTGAGCGGATATTCGGTAGCTCAAGCGATGATGTTGCTGATCCCTGAGGCTTGGTCGGGTAACGCATTAATGAGCCGTGATCGCAAGAACTTCTTTGAGTACCATGCGCCAGTAATGGAGCCATGGGATGGCCCCGCGGCGGTGGCGTTTACAGATGGAATTCAAATTGGGGCGACGCTTGATCGGAACGGGTTGAGACCTGCACGTTATGTCGTTACCAAGGATGACTTGGTCATAATGGCCTCTGAAGTTGGTGTGTTGCCAGTAGAAGAAAAAAACGTTGCACATAAGTGGCGATTAGAGCCGGGTAAGATGCTGCTAATTGATACAAATCAGGGAAGAATTATTGGTGATGAAGAAATAAAAGAAACCCTGATAGCTGAGCGTGACTATGGGGCGCTTTTGCGTGAGTCTAAAATTGTTTTGTCTGATTTGTCAGCCGCCGATGAAGAGCGCTCGTTTAGAAATGCTGACGCGTTGCTCGACTTACAGCAGTCCTTCGGTTTTACTCAAGAGGATATTAAATTTGTTTTGATGCCAATGGGCGAATCCGGCCAAGAGGGAACCGGATCAATGGGTAACGATTCACCACTAGCGGTCCTATCAGACAAGAACAAATCCCTATACAACTACTTTAAGCAACTATTCGCGCAAGTAACAAATCCGCCAGTTGACCCGATTCGAGAAGAATTGGTGATGTCTCTAATCTCTTATGTCGGGCCTAAGCCGAACCTTTTAGGGGTTGACTATGAGACAGTGGTTAAGCGCCTCGAACTCTCACAGCCAATTCTTGATTTCGATCAGTATGATGCGCTTGTTGGTATTTCTAAGTCTACCGATGGCGCTTTTGATAGTGAGGTGATTGATATCACGTTTCCCCAGGCTCATGGACCTGATGGTCTAGAGCAGGCGCTAAGCGCGATATGTAGTAAAGCTGAAAGTGCGGTCCAAAATGGCAAGACGATATTAATTCTTTCAGACAGCAAGGTCGACTCTGAGCGAGTAGCGATCCCAGCCTTGCTAGCTACTAGCGGAGTACACCACCACTTAGTCCGACTTGGTCTAAGAACAAAGACCGGCCTCGTAGTCAGTACCGGTTCCGCACGCGAGACACACCATTTTGCCCTTTTGGCGGGTTACGGTGCCGAGGCAATTCATCCTTGGTTGGCCATGGAGACGTTATCTTCGGTATCAGTTCAATTGAAGGAAGACGCAGATACTATCCATAAAAATTATGTCAAAGCGATTGGTAAGGGCTTGAATAAAGTCATGTCGAAAATGGGTATATCAACATACCAATCATACTGTGGCGCTCAAATTTTTGAGGCAATTGGACTCAATACAGAGTTCATTGATCGCTTCTTTACGGGAACGTCTAGCAATGTAGAGGGTATAGGTATTCAAGAAATTGCGGTGGAATCTATTAGTGAACACAATCGCGCGTTCAGCGAAAAAGATCCGACGCTCATCGACTCACTTGATGCTGGTGGCGAGTACGCGTTTAGAGTGCGTGGCGAAGCGCATATGTGGACTCCAGATTCAATAGCTACTTTGCAAAGGGCGACGCGAACAAATGAGTATTCAACGTATAAAGAATATGCTGAGATGATCAACCAGCAAAGCCGACGCCATATGACATTACGAGGCCTATTCGAAATTAATCCATTAGGCGATCCTGTCCCGATTGATGAGGTAGAACCTTGGACTGATATTGTTAAGCGGTTTGCTACTGGCGCTATGTCATTAGGGTCGATTTCCACGGAAGCGCATACGACCCTTGCGATCGCGATGAATCGTATTGGGGGCAAATCGAATACCGGGGAAGGTGGCGAGGATCCTGGAAGATTCCAACCCGTTACAACAAAGACAAGTACTAAAAATGTTCTCGGATCTGTTGTCATTACTGATGTTGATCTCGAAGAGGGCGATACGCTGCGCTCGAAAATTAAGCAGGTAGCTTCTGGTCGCTTTGGCGTTACTGCGGAATACTTAGCAAATGCTGATCAAATTCAAATTAAAGTAGCCCAAGGCGCTAAACCTGGTGAAGGTGGTCAGCTGCCGGGTCATAAGGTCTCACAATACATCGCTAAGTTGCGATTTTCCGTACCTGGGGTAGGACTTATTTCTCCGCCGCCGCACCATGATATTTACTCCATTGAGGATTTGGCGCAGCTTATCCATGACCTTAAAAATGCGAATCCCAAAGCTACGATCAGCGTCAAACTAGTGTCTGAAATTGGCGTCGGCACTGTAGCTGCCGGCGTGTCGAAAGCCAAATCCGATCATGTTGTCATTGCAGGCTATGACGGAGGTACTGGTGCTTCGCCGTTGTCGTCGATTAAGCACGCGGGCGCGCCTTGGGAGCTAGGGTTATCAGAGACTCAACAGACTCTTGTACTGAATCAACTAAGAGGTCGCATTATTGTCCAGGTGGACGGTCAAATGAAAACTGGCCGTGACGTGATTGTTGGCGCGTTACTAGGTGCAGATGAATTTGGGTTTGCTACTGCACCGTTAGTGGTTGAGGGGTGCATCATGATGCGTAAATGTCACCTGAATACTTGTCCCGTGGGCATAGCGACTCAGGATCCTGTGCTCAGGGAGAAATTCTCTGGTAAGCCTGAGCATGTGATCAATTATTTTCACTTTGTAGCTCAGGAAATACGTGAAATTATGGCGAGCATGGGTGTGCGTAGCCTTAACGAAATTATCGGTCGATCCGACTTGCTCGACACCCGCCACGGGGTTGATCATTGGAAGGCAAAGGGATTAGATTTCTCCAAGATCTTTTATCGACCAGAGATGCCAGATGAGGTGGCGAGACGTCATCTAGAGCAACAAGATCATGGGCTTGAAAAAGGTTTGGATAACAGTTTGATTGATCAGGCAGAGCGCGCTCTAGTGGAGCAAGCACCGGTTCAAATCGAATGTAAAGTAAAGAATGCTAATCGCAGTGTAGGAGCTATGTTGTCTAATCAGGTGGCGACTCGCTATGGCCACGCTGGTCTTCCAGATGAAACTATTACAGTGAATTTTGAAGGTACGGCAGGACAAAGTTTCGGTGTTTTCCTGGCGAAGGGAATTACGTTTAATCTTAGGGGTGACGCGAACGATTACGTAGGGAAAGGGTTGTCTGGGGGGCGTATTGTTATTCATCCTTCAGATGATTTCAGTGGGGCCTCGTCGCAAAATATCGTGGTTGGTAATACCGTCTTGTATGGCGCAGTAGAGGGAGAGGTTTATTTCTCTGGGGTTGCTGGAGAGCGTTTTGCGGTCAGAAATAGCGGCGCGACTGCGGTAGTTGAAGGAGTCGGAGATCATTGTTGTGAGTACATGACGGGTGGTACAGTAGTCGTACTCGGTGATACTGGCAGAAATTTTGCGGCTGGTATGAGTGGCGGTATTGCATACGTCTATGACCCAAAGGGAAATTTCGAGCTTCGTTGTAATCCTTCCATGGTAGATGTGGAGAGACTGCTTCCAATGGATCAGCAGGCCCCCGTGAACCTTCACTGCGATACATTTGATGAGGAGCTTTTGAAGCATCTGGTGGGAGAACACCATAGGCGCACACGGAGTGCCGTCGCAGAAAAAATTCTAGCCGATTGGGATATGGCAAGGAGCAAGTTCGTTAAGGTGTTTCCACACGAATATCGTCGTGCGTTAACTGAGCTTGCGCAAAGTAATAAAAGTGAACGGGAGGCAGCATAAGATGGGAAAACCAACCGGGTTTTTAGAGCATGAGCGGGTCAACGAATCAAGTGTGCCCGTCGACGATAGACTTAAAAATTATAATGAATTTGTGATTGCGCACTCAGACGATGAAGCATCTCGTCAGGGTGCACGGTGTATGGACTGTGGGATTCCGTTTTGCCAAAGTGGTTGTCCCGTGAATAACATCATTCCCGATTGGAATGACTTAGTTTATCGTCAAAACTGGCAATCGGCATTGCAAACGTTGCATTCTACAAATAATTTTCCCGAATTTACTGGTCGTATTTGTCCGGCGCCTTGTGAAGCTTCTTGCACATTGAATATAAATGACTCAGCCGTGGCGATTAAATCGATCGAGCACGCTATTGTTGACAAGGGTTGGAATCAAGGTTGGATCGTGCCTCAGGTTCCTGCGCAAAAAACTGGAAAGCGAGTGGCTGTTGTTGGTTCAGGCCCAGCGGGACTCGCCTGTGCCCAACAATTGGCGAGAGCCGGTCATGATGTCGTCGTTTTTGAAAAGAATGATCGCGTTGGGGGCTTACTTCGGTATGGGATACCAGATTTCAAGATGGAGAAAACTCATATTGATCGTCGTGTGTTACAGATGGAACAAGAAGGCGTGGAGTTTAGGACGAGCGTATGCGTCGGTGCTCCTGGGGAATCTATTGTTGGGGTGAATAACTTATCTCAAAAATTTGTTACGCAAGATGATTTATTGAATGAATTCGATGCAATCGCATTGACAGGCGGTTCTGAAGTACCTCGAGATTTGACCGTTGCCGGACGAGATCTCAATGGCGTACATTTCGCGATGGAGTTCTTGCCGCAACAGAATAGGGTGGTTGCTGGAGATAAACTGGATAGCCAAATTCTCGCCACAGGCAAGCATGTTGTGGTTATCGGTGGTGGTGATACTGGATCTGATTGTGTGGGGACATCGAACCGGCAGGGAGCGGCTTCCGTCACCCAATTTGAATTGATGCCCATGCCTCCGGAGCAGGAAAATCGACCACTGACCTGGCCTGAATGGCCAATCAAGTTAAGGACATCGTCGTCGCACGAGGAAGGCTGTTCTCGTGATTGGTCGGTAACTACAAAGCGCTTCGAAGGAGAGGGCGGCAAAGTTAAGAAATTGATAGCAGCCAGGTTGGAGTGGGAAAAGGACGGCGACGGACGTATGCAAATGCGAGAAATGCCTAATAGCGAATTTGAACTGAAGGCCGATCTTGTCCTCTTTGCTATGGGATTCGTTAACCCTGTGCATGCGGGCTTGTTATCCTCATTAGGCGTAAAACTTGATAATAGAGGTAATGTGGATGCGAGCACAGAGGACTATAAAACCTCTCATGATAAGGTCTTTGTTGCTGGTGATATGCGTCGAGGCCAATCACTCGTTGTATGGGCGATTCGAGAGGGTAGGCAGTGTGCCCGTTCAATAGATGAGGTACTCATGGGCCGATCGGAACTCCCTAGATAAGCGGAGTTCTTGTAATTTTAATTAGTTTTTAGAAGGAGGCTCCAAGTGGCTCAGCTTCAAAATGATGTTTTTTTACGGGCGCTACTCCGACAACCAACTCCTTACACTCCTATCTGGATAATGCGTCAGGCAGGGCGTTATCTTCCTGAGTACAACAAAACTCGAAGTCAAGCCGGATCTTTTCTCAGTTTGTGTAAAAATCCAGATCTAGCCACCGAAGTTACGCTTCAGCCACTAGCTCGATTTAACCTTGATGCTGCAATTCTATTCTCGGATATATTGACTATCCCAGATGCTATGGGTCTAGGTCTTTATTTTGCTGATGGAGAAGGTCCGAAATTCGAAAGACCTTTGCGTGAGGAAAAACAGATTCAACTGCTCTCGGCTATTGAGCCAGAGGATCAATTAAAGTATGTGACTGATGCTGTTCGGTCAATAAAAAGTGCGCTGGCGGATCGTCTGCCACTCATTGGCTTTTCAGGTAGCCCTTTCACCTTAGCGTGCTATATGATTGAAGGAAAAGGCGGAACAGATTTTCATCGAGTTAAAAAAATGGCGTATGAGCGCCCCGATTTGTTCAACAAAATATTACAAGTCACGTCTGCATCTGTAATCGCTTACTTGAATGCGCAAATATCCGCCGGTGCTGATGCAGTCATGATATTTGATACTTGGGGTGGTAGCTTAACTTCTAAAGCCTTTAAGCAATTTTCACAAAATAATCTGACTCAAATATGTAGCTCTTTGACAAGAGAGGTTGATGGTACGGTAATCCCACGAGTCGTATTCACCAAAGGTGGTGGCCAATGGCTTGAGAGTCTTGCGGAAACTGGAGCTGATGCTTTGGGTTTGGATTGGTCCACGGATATAGCCACCGCCCGCAGCAGAGTGGGTGATCGTGTGGGTCTGCAAGGCAATATGGATCCAGCCATATTGCTTACGAATCCTGACGTGATTCAAAAAGAAGTCGGTGAAATCCTTATGGGGTTTGGAGAGGGCTCTGGACATGTGTTTAATTTAGGACATGGGGTTTCCCAATTCACACCACCTGAGAATGTTCTCGCGCTCGTCGAAGCTGTGCACGATCAAAGTCCTAGGTACCATCGCTGACCTAAGTAGCCTTATGGGGGTGGGGTATAGTCAGTGAGGGTTTTTTGTCCCTTTTCGTTTTTTAATGTCCTCGAACGCTTAAGTTATGCTTTTTGCTCAAGTTCATCTCGACGTCCCTATAGACGGACCTTTTGATTATCTAATTGGTCCGCATCATGTAGCTAAGGGTTCGATAGTTGTTGTACCTTTCCGGCGAAAAAAATTAGTGGGGATTGTAGAGTCCGTCTCGGACGAGTCTCTGGTGGACCATCGCAAACTTAAAATAATCGAATCAGTATTTAACCTCGATCCACTGCCTGCCAGCTATTTTTCTTTTTGTCAGTTTGTTGCTCGGTATTACTGCGCACGCTTTGGACAGGTCTTATTTTTAGGTTTGCCATTGGCTATTCGTCGCGTCAATTTTTTAGAGCGATTTAGTGAAACTGTTTTTTCTTTGACTGAAAAAGGCCATCGGGAGATACCTGGTTCGCTCAGTTCGCGTGCGTTTGGCAAGAAAAAATTATTCGATATGTTTCAAGGCCAAAAGAGTATCACCCTTTCTCAGGCGAAATCTGTTTATTCAACGGCGAGAGCGGAATTAGCCAGTTGGTCGGATAAGGAATGGATTACATCCGGACAACGCAGTCAAAATTATGAATTTACCTCAACTAGAAAGTTTACTGATGATCAGGAACCTACCATTGGTATTGAATTAACAGAGCCACAGCAGGCAGCAGTTGAGGATATTTCCGCAAATTTGGATACACATCAGGCCTGGTTACTTCAGGGCGTGACGGGAAGCGGTAAGACAGAGGTGTATTTTGAGGTTATGGCTAAAACGCTGAGACTTGGCCGACAAATCATGGTGCTCGTTCCAGAAATTAATTTAACGCCTCAGTTTGAGTCTCGACTGCGCTCAAGATTTCCTAAGTATCAGATAGTTACATTAAACAGCAGTATGAGCGACAAGGAGCGGTTACAAGCATGGATGTTAGTGCGCTCGGGCGTAGCGAGTATCGTGTTGGGTACTCGGCTTGCAATATTCGCATCGTTGCCTAAATTGGGTTTGATTGTCGTGGATGAAGAGCACGACATGTCATACAAGCAGGTTGAGGGTGTGCGGTATAACGCGAGAGACTTGGCCATTTATCTGGCCAGCGAAAACAATATACCCATTATCTTGGGGTCAGCAACCCCATCTTTAGAAACATACTTTAATTTTGTTCAGGGTAAATATAAGCGCCTCAAGCTGAACGAGCGACCCCACGGCCCGCTTCCTGACATTGAGTTGATTTCCGTCGACCGAGCGCATGGGCGAGCACTTGCACCTGAAATACTTAGCGCGATGCAAGTGTGTTTAAGTCGCGGCGAGCAGGTTCTAGTATTTCTTAATCGACGTGGCTATGCGTCAGCCTTGTTTTGCTCCTCCTGTAATTGGGCGGCCATGTGCGGTCGCTGCTCCGCTCGTTTAACAATACATAAGCACTCAGTTCAATTGCGCTGCCATTACTGTGGCTATCAAAGTAAAGTCCCGGATCAATGCGCTGAGTGCGGGAATCATGATTTAATTGATTTGGGTCAGGGAACGCAGCGCATTGAAGACGACTTGAGAGTCCAATTTCCGGAGGCGTCTGTCTTGCGTATCGATAGCGATACGACAAAGCGTAAAGGCGCTTTTAAGGCGATGAGGAGCGTTATTGAAAACTCGGATGTCGATATTATTGTGGGTACTCAAATGCTTGCCAAAGGGCATGACTTCCCTAACCTCTCGCTAGTTGTCGTTTTAGGGGCTGATCAGTCATTATTTAGCGCAGATTTCAGAGCAACGGAAAGACTTTATCAACAGCTACTGCAGGTCTCTGGCCGACCGGGGCGTGGTGAGAAAAAAGGTCGAGTCATGCTCCAAACGGAGTTTGCACAACATCCTGTTTATCAGTCGTTAATTCATCAGACTTTTGATGACTTTGCGCAAGAGCTTCTGTTGGAACGTGAGGAAGCTGCGTTCCCCCCTCTTTGTTATCAAGCCTTGTTAAGGGTGGCGGCCAAGCAAGAGTCGCAAGTATGGAAGTTTTTATCATTAGCTCAGAGCGAGGCGATCAAAATTAAGGTGCCTGGGATAGAGGTGTATGATGCGGTGCCGTCTCCGCTTTTTAAAATGGCGGGTCTTTACCGTGGCCAGCTTTTAATCCAGTCAGCTTCGAGAAAGTCTATGAGGGGTTTTTTACGAATTTGGAGTATATATATAGACGCATTAAGAGACGGCGCCGTGCGTCATGCACTTGACGTTGACCCCTTAGACGTGTGAGATTTTATTTTTATACGCAAAATATAACGATGTTTTGTATCCATA
>CAJQIK010000116.1 GCA_905478365.1 uncultured Burkholderiales Genera incertae sedis bacterium | reverse complement strand
GTTGCAGGTGAATATCTTAAAAAGGGCTCTCAAGCTTACTTTGAAGGCCGTTTGCAGACTCGAAAATGGACTGATAAAGAAGGCCAAGATAAATATACAACGGAAGTCGTAGCTGATCGGATGCAAATGCTAGGCTCTCGTTCTGGATCGGGCGGGGGAGGGGGCGGAGAAAGTCAGTCCTCCGTCAAGTCGTCTGGGTCCAGTGAATTTTCGGGGGGGCTAGATGACCTGGAGGACGATATCCCTTTTTAGGATAATGGTTTTTCTGCAACTCAGGGATTGCGCCTGGTGTGTGAATTCCTGAGTGGGTCATTTGGTTTTTCTGATTAAAAATCGAAAGCTCGCGTCCAGTTCAAATGTGTCTATTAAAATGTGACCTGTCTGACGACAAAAGGCATTAAAGTCAGGAACCGATCCTGGATCGGTTGTAAAGACTTCGAGTACGTGTCCGATATCAATTTTTTGTAATGCTTTTTTCGTTTTAAGAATCGGGAGCGGACAATTGAGACCTTTTACATCCAGTGATAAATCGACTGCTGTATCTATTTCATCTGACATGTGTCTTTCGCCTTGTTTCATTATTATTTCATTATTTGATAGATTATACCCATAGGATTCGTCACGGTGATACATCGAATGAATATGGTAGGATCTTCATATTACATATGTGATTCATGCGATGCTGAGATGTTCCGCTTTATTGGAACAATCGTTGGTGTGAATGACGCATGCCAGGTCAGCTAAAGGGGAGCTCCGACTGATTATGAAACTTAGGGACGTTAAGTTAGACGACAAATATATCGCTGAGGAGGGCCGTATTTTCCTCAACGGAACCCAAGCCTTGGTTCGTTTACCGTTGATGCAGCACGCGAGGGATAAGAAGAATGGCTTGCGTACTGCCGGGTACATTTCTGGTTATCGTGGCAGCCCGTTGGGCCAGTTTGACCAGCAACTTTGGATCGCCAAGAAGCATTTGCAAAAGCATGACATTGTGTTTCAGTCAGGTGTCAATGAGGATATTGCTGCAACCGCATTGTGGGGGGCGCAACAGGCTGGTATGCACGGTAAGGCTAAATACGATGGTGTGTTTGGCGTTTGGTATGGCAAAGGACCTGGGGTCGATCGATCTGGAGATGTTTTTCGGCATGCGAATTTGGCTGGAACGCATCCTAACGGAGGGGTGCTCGCATTAATGGGGGATGATCACACGTGTGAATCCTCAACGACCGCGCACCAGAGTGAGTTTGCATTGGTTGATGCAATGATGCCAATTTTAAATCCGGCCGGTGTACAAGAGTTATTAGATTACGGACTGTATGGCTGGGCGCTCTCGAGATACTCTGGAACATGGGTTGGTCTTAAATGCATGAAAGACACAATTGATGCGAGCGCAACAGTTGATGTTGGAGACGATAGGGTACAAATACGATATCCAGATGATTTTGAAATGCCTGAGGGAGGCTTAAGCCTTCGTTTCCCAGATCCTCCGTTAGACCAGGAAGAGCGTCTTCATAGATATAAGTTAGAGGCGGTGAAAGCTTTTGTTAGGGCAAATGGGATTGATCGAGTTGAGATGGAGGGTGAAAACGACACACTAGGAATCGTTACATGTGGTAAGTCCTATCTCGACGTGCGCCAAGCGCTTCACTATCTTGGGGTAGATGATGACAGAGCGAGGCAATTGGGTGTCAGTATCTATAAAGTTGGGATGACTTGGCCTCTGGAGCCAACAGGTATTGCTCATTTTGCAAAAGGTCTTAAAAAAATATTAGTCGTCGAGGAGAAGCGTGGACTTTTAGAGGCCCAGGTGAAAGATATCCTCTACCCATTGGACCAAAGGCCAGTTGTGATTGGAAAGAAAGATGAAATGGGTCTTGAGCTTTTAAGATCTAATGGAGCTCTTGAGCCTAACGAAATTGCAATTGCAATTGCAGAACGTCTATTGGAATTAACCGGTGACCAAAGCATTGAGGAGCGACTAGCACATAGAAGATCACTGGCTCTAGAGTCGCCTGAAGTTCCAGCGATGGAGCGTACGCCATATTTTTGTTCTGGATGTCCGCACAATACTGGCACTAAAGTTCCCGAGGGTTCGGTCGCTTTATCAGGTATCGGATGTCATTTCATGGCCCAGTGGATGGACCGTAATACGACTGGGTACACCCAAATGGGTGGGGAGGGCGCTAGTTGGATAGGCGAGTCCCATTTTGTTGATACACCTCATGTTTTTCAAAATATCGGTGATGGGACCTACTTTCACTCGGGATTTTTGGCGGTTAGAGCTGCTGTAGCTTCTGGCGCAAACATGACTTATAAGATCTTGTTTAATGACGCAGTTGCGATGACGGGCGGTCAGCACGTAGATGGTCAATTGTCAGTCCCTCAAATAACACGTCAGGTAGCCGCTGAAGGTGCAACGAAGGTAGTAGTCGTTACAGATGAGCCAGACAAATACGGCGCTAATGCAGGGTTCGCTGAGGGAGTTACTGTTCATCATCGGGATGATTACAATCAAGTCCAAAAACAGATTCGTGAGGTAGCGGGTATTTCTGTAATTGTTTACGACCAGACCTGCGGGTCCGAAAAGAGGCGAAGACGGAAAAGAGGAACATATCCTGACCCGGCAAAACGAGCTGTAATCAATGATCTAGTGTGTGAAGGTTGTGGGGACTGTGGTGTCCAATCAAACTGTGTGTCCGTTACTCCTCTAGAGACTGAGTTTGGTAGAAAACGTTCGATCGACCAGTCGTCATGTAACAAAGATTTTTCTTGTGTTAAAGGCTTTTGTCCTAGCTTTGTCACAGTGCATGGTGGAGCACTAAAAAAAGGTCAAGGAGCCGTCTCGGATACTGAGCGAACTGATCTATTTGCAGCCTTATCTGATCCAGTCTTACCTTCACTTGCACAACCTTACGGTATCTTGGTGAACGGTATAGGTGGCACGGGTGTTGTAACTATTGGAGCCATAGTCGGGATGGCCGCTCATCTTGAAAGCAAGTCCTTTGCCGGCATGGATATGGCGGGTCTTGCGCAAAAGGGTGGTGCAGTATGGAGCCACCTGCAAATTGCAAATCACCAGGAAGACTTAAAGGCGGCTCGGCTCGGCTTTGCGGGAGCCTCACTGATATTAGGTTGTGATTTCGTGACAACCGCAAGTGAAAAAACGATGGAGTTGGGGCAGAATGGAAAGACGTTCGCAATTGTTAATGTGCACGAGCAGATGACAGGCGCCTTTACTCGCGACAAAAATTATCAATTTCCACGAGATGACCTGAAAGCGACAATAAGTAAAAGACTGGGCGAAAATAACGTTGAATTTGTCGAAGCCACACGTATTGCAACTGCCCTCATGGGGAATTCTATTGCATCTAACATGTTTATGCTCGGGTACGCATACCAAAAAGGGTTGCTGCCTTTAGGCCATGCGGCCATTAATAAGGCGATTGAGATGAACGGTGCAGCAGTAGAAATGAACAAATCAGCCTTTTTATGGGGGCGGAGAGCCAGTGTTGATATTGCGGCGGTAGAGCGTTTATTGCAACCACGAGCCGTGGCGGAAATTCCAGTCCAGCAGTCTGAAACACTGGAGGAGCTTATAGAGAGACGGGTTGATTTCCTGAGTGATTACCAAAATCGAGATTATGCAAAAAAATATCAGGGCTTGGTGGATAGAGTGCATGGTAAGGAGCAGTCTGGGAAAAATCTTGATGGGTTAACAGAGGCCGTTGCACGTTATTATTTTAAGTTAATGGCCTATAAAGATGAGTATGAAGTAGGTAGACTTTATGCTAACGGTGTGTTTCAAAAAAAGGTAGAACAGCTCTTTGAGGGCAATTATAAAGTCCGTTATCACCTTGCACCGCCGCTTTTTGCGAAAAAAGATCCAGAGACTGGCTTTCTGAAGAAAAAAGAGTTTGGTTCCTGGGTGTTAGGAGCATTTAAAATTTTGTCACGTATGAGATTCTTACGAGGCACCGCGTTTGATATATTTGGATGGACAGATGAAAGGAAGATGGAGCGCCAGCTTATCGAAGATTACCGCTTGTTGGTCGAGGAAATTCTTGATTCCGTAAACGAATCTAACTTCGATATAGCTAAGAGGCTTTTGTCTTTGCCGGAAGAGATTAAGGGTTTCGGGCATGTCAAGGAGGCTAATGTGATTCAAGTTAGAGCGTCTTGGCAGGAGCTGCTGCATCAATATCGCACTGCTGGTGAGGAGCGAAAAGCGGCCTGATTCGTATCAGAAAAAATATGGCCCGATTGAGTCTATTTGTCCTGTCATTAGTGCATCAACTTTATGCTCTATTGCAGTAAGCGCGTCCATGCTGTCATTAATGTTTGTCGCGACGACTGAATGTTGTCGCAGATGTAAAGTTTTTACTAATTCGATAGATAACTGCTGTGTCGAGATCATGACGCACTGACACATCAGGGCCGTATGATCATTCGCCTCTTTAACGAGGTCGTCATTCCAAATGAGGCCTCTAGAGATTTCTGGCGCAATTTTCATCAAGGTTGCTAACGTACGCACGTTCTCAGAGATAATGAGTGGGAACAAAAGTTTGTCTTGACCCACGCTACTTATAATGTCCGCACTGATTTCAGCAATTGACTGCTCTTGGCCAACACTTGGCTTTAGCTCAATAATGGGTCTTATCTCTGGTTCAGTACAAGCCGAAAGAGCTTGGTATAGAGTCGGTAATTGTTCACCAATATATTCGTTACCGTATTCGATGCCAATATCAAAACCATTAACCTGATCAAAGAACACTTCGCTCACAAGCGTCTTGCTTATCTCTGGTGCGTCAATGGATTCATCAGACCTTAAAATTGGTACACCATCCGCAGTCAGCCGGACGTCAAAGTGAATATTTTGGAAACCGAGATTTCTCGCATATTTCAGGCCCGCCAATGAATTTTCGGGAGCTAAAACTCCCGCGGTCCTATGACTAAATACGCGCTGTTGTCCTATGTATGATTCTTTCTCAAGCATGCATTAATTATAAGGGATCGAGATTGTTTACAGTCTTAAGTTAGTTTGACTGGCAATTGGGGCTTAGTAGTGATTGCTGCGTTTGATTTTAGATAAAATCTCACTTTGTGCTATATACTAACGCGATTAAATTGAGGTTTTATCATGCCAATATACCAATACCGCTGCTCCTCGTGTGGTTGCGAACATGAGGCGCTACAAAAAGTAACATCTGACCCTTTGGTCGATTGTCCTAAATGTGATTCACCGTCACTTGTGAAAATGGTAACTGCTGCCGGTTTTCAGTTAAAAGGTGCTGGTTGGTATGTCACGGATTTTAAGGATAAGAAACAGACTGAGAAGAGTAAAGATGCATCGAAGTCAAGTGATGATGCTAAGGTAAGTTCCACCGCCTCTACCTCGAGCGGTTCTAATGAGAAACAATCGACTAAAGCATCGTCGGAAAGTAGCGGCGATTAGTGGTATCGCAAGCATCCGTCTAATCTAAGACAGATGTATTTTAACGACTTATCAGAAATGGAAACTAAAAGTAATGCGAACAAATTATTGCGGGCTAATTGATTCAAGCTATCTCGACCAAGAAATTCATTTATTCGGGTGGGTTCACCGCAGACGGGATCATGGTGGAGTTATTTTTATCGATTTGCGCGACCGTGAGGGTATTGTTCAAGTTGTGTGCGATCCGGATAATAAAGCCGCTTTTGAATTGGCTGATCGTGCTCGCAGTGAGTATGTTATGCGTATCGTTGGCCGTGTTCGTCGTCGGCCTGAGGGAACAGTTAACGAGTCGCTAACGAGTGGGGAAATTGAAGTCTTAGCTGGAGACATCGAGATTCTTAATGCATCAGAGACTCCACCTTTTTCAATTGATGAGGAAGAGCCGTCGGAAATGGTTCGACTAGAGAACAGAGTTTTTGACTTGCGTCGGCCACAAATGCAGGAGAACTTGAAACTTAGATCTCGAGTGTCGAAGTTTCTAAGAGATTATTTAGACCTCAAAGGTTTTATTGATGTAGAAACTCCGTTCTTATACAAATCTACCCCGGAAGGGGCCCGTGAGTTTCTTGTTCCATCACGTATGCATGATGGACAGTTCTATGCGCTACCACAGTCGCCGCAATTATTTAAACAAATGTTGATGGTCGCTGGATTCGATCGTTATTATCAAATTGTGAAATGTTTTCGGGATGAGGATTTACGTGCCGACCGTCAACCTGAGTTCACACAAATAGATATAGAAACTTCATTTCTTGATGAATTCGAAATCAGAGAGATTATGGAGAATATGATCAGGGATTGTTTTAAAACGACGCTCGAGGTTGATTTGCCGGAGGTATTTCCAGTGATGGCGTATGACGAGGCTATCCGCCTTTACGGTAGTGATAAGCCAGACCTGAGAATTCCGTTGGTCTTTACTGATATCACGGAGCTCATGAAAGCAGAGGAATTTAAGGTATTTAGATCAGCTGCTGATATGGAAGGCGGTCGAGTAGTCGCGTTGAGAGTGCCAGGTGGTGGAGAGATCAGCCGCAAGCAGATTGATGAATATACACATTTTGTTTCAATTTACGGTGCTAAAGGGTTGGCATATATTAAGGTGAATAAAGGATCTGCAGGTATTGATGGCTTGCAGTCCCCAATAATCAAATTTCTTTCTGAAGAAGTGGTCTTGAAGGTGATGGAGCTCTCAGGAGCGGAGAGTGGAGACATTGTTTTCTTCGGTGCAGACAAGGAATCCATTGTTAATGATGCTTTGGGTGCGCTCCGGGATAAACTTGGCCGAGATCTTGGATTGATGGAGTCAGGATGGAAACCGCTTTGGATAGTTGATTTTCCAATGTTTGAGTATGACGAGCAATCGCACCAGTGGGCTGCGCGACACCACCCGTTTACAGCACCAAAAGACGGGCATGAAGAATACATAGAAACCAATCCCTCTGCAGCTTATTCAAAAGCCTACGATATGGTTTTGAATGGTTGGGAGATTGGTGGAGGATCGGTTCGTATTCACCAACCTGAGGTACAGGAGAAGGTGTTTCGTTCATTGAAAATTACTCCGGAGGATCAGCAAGCTAAATTTGGTTTCCTATTGGATAGTCTGAAGTGGGGTGCTCCACCGCACGGCGGTATTGCATTCGGTCTAGATCGCATTGTTACACTTATGTGTGGCGCTTCGTCTATTCGAGACGTAATTGCTTTTCCAAAAACACAGCGAGGACAGGACTTGTTGACGGGAGCTCCCTCTGCTGTGCCAGATGCGCAGCTGCGCGACTTACACATTCGCCTTCGTGGTGGGGGGAAGGGTGTTACGAGTAACCAAAAATCTGATTAGGTTATTTCTATGATGCCTGATGAGGGTCAGTCTAAATCATACAAAATCCCCATATCCGTTTTGGTGGTTGTGTACACCGGAGATCTAGAGATTCTCCTGCTTGAGAGAGCAGACCGAGAGGGATTTTGGCAGTCAGTTACAGGAAGCTGCGAATTGAACGAAACACTTTTTGAAACCGCAGCAAGAGAATTGATGGAGGAAACAGGTATAAACGTGGATGAGCATCATTTGGTTGATTGGAATAGATCCAATGAGTTTGAAATTTTTAATCATTGGCGTGGTCGTTACGCTCCTGGCGTCACCCACAATATGGAGCACGCGTTCGGTCTATTTGTACCAGGACGGGTATCGATTAAAATATCTCCTCAAGAACACGTTAAGTTTGAGTGGGTTCGAATTGAGGAAGCGATCGATCGTGTTTTTTCGTGGACCAACGTTGATGCGTTGAGATTTCTATTAAAAAATCGGTCAAGTTTGTGTTGATTCGTGTCCAGGAAAGTGAATTTGAATTTTGAGTTTAATAGCTATTATCGTAGATGAATTTTTTTAGAGAAGTTGCTTCAGTTTTATATTAGATAAGGTAGTGTCTGTGATGGAAATGGTCGGCAATAGAGAGTTTTCAGATTATCGTGATCTTTCGGATGACGAATGCCATGCGCTCATTAAAAGTGCGAAAGCTAGCCTTGGTGATGATTTAGTTATTCTGGGTCATCACTATCAAAGAGCTGACGTTTATCAACATGCAGATTTAAAAGGAGACTCGCTCAAGCTTTCTAGGCTTGCGTCGCAGGCAGATTCCGAGCACATAATATTTTGTGGTGTTCATTTTATGGCAGAAGTGGCGGATATTATGTCTAAATCAAGTCAGAAAGCTTTGCTACCTGATTTGGCCGCAGGTTGTTCGATGGCTGATATGGCTAATTTATCAAAGGTCAGCAGAGCTTGGAATGAACTGAAATCTGTTCTCGGTAGCGAGATGTCCGTGACGCCTATTACCTATATTAATTCTGCGGCAGATTTGAAGGCTTTTTGTGGTGAGCATGGAGGTATCGTTTGTACGTCATCAAATGCCTCTCAAATAGTTAGCTGGGGTTTAACTCAGCAGGATAAGATTTTATTCTTTCCGGATCAGCATTTAGGACGTTGGTCTGGACATCAGCTTGGGTTGATGAACGATTCAGATATGAAAGTTTGGGATCCAGATCTTTGGATGGGCGGACTTTCTGAAGAGGAGATTAAGAGCGCGAAAATTCTTCTGTGGAAAGGTCATTGTTCTGTTCATCAAATGTTTCAACCGTCACACATTGCACGTTTTCGTGATCAACACCCCGATGGGTACGTGATTTCACATCCAGAGTGTCGTTTCGAGGTGTGTGATCAATCTGATTTTGTTGGTTCCACTGAATACATCGTGGAGACTATTGCTGCGGCTCAGCCAAATACGCACTGGTTGGTTGGCACTGAATTAAATTTAGTAAATCGGATAGCAGAGGAATTTCGACCCCAGGGAAAGCTAGTAGAATTTATGTCGCCCCTCGTGTGTATGTGTTCAACCATGAACCGTATTGATCCACAGCATTTAGCTTGGCAATTAGATAACTTATTAGAGGGTACTGTAGTCAATCAAATTTGTGTCCCTGATTCAGAAAAGGATATGGCACGTCTTTCTCTTGAACGCATGTTGTCAATTTCCTAATTCATTAACAAAATATTGGCTCGGCGCTCGTTCCCTGTGTGCCACGATCCGGACTGTCCTTTGTGAATAAAACGAATTGGTTAGCCCTGAAGTCCTTAGCTCCATACTTATGGGATTTCAAGTATCGCGTAGTCGTGGCTCTTGCCTTGCTCTCTCTTGCTAAAGTCGCCAATGTGACGGTTCCCCTAGTGCTTAAAGATGTGGTCGATTCGCTCGCTCCAAAGGATCAGTTGCTTGTCTTGCCCTTAGCTCTTCTCCTTGGTTACGGTGCACTGAGACTTTGTGCTGTTCTCTTTGCTGAGTTACGTGATGTGGTCTTTGTAAAGGTGACTCGCCGTGCGACCCGACGTATAGCTCTCAAAGTCTTTCGACACTTGCATAATCTAAGCTTGAGGTTTCATCTCGAGAGACATACCGGAGGGATTTCGCGAGAAATTGAACGAGGAACACGTGGCATTTCCACACTCCTTACCTATTCGTTATTCTCGATCATCCCAGTTATTCTGGAGTTCAGTTTTGTTGCGGCGATTTTGTTAGATAGATTCGACTGGAGATTTGCTGCAATTACATTTTCAGCGGTATTTTTATATTTGCTTTATACGTTCTTTGTGTCCGAGTGGCGAATGAATATACGACGTGAAGCCAACGGGTGGGACACCAGGTCCAACTCCCACGCGGTCGATAGTTTATTGAACTACGAGACTGTCAAATATTTTAATAACGAGGAATACGAGGCGCGACGCTATGATTCTTTTTTGCGGGAGTACGAGCGAGCGGACGTAAAAACGGAGACTTCGCTTGGCTTACTTAATATCGGACAAAGCGTCATCATCGCTATAGCGGTTACATCATTAATGATATTAACCTCACAGGGGGTGGTGGCTCAAAATTTGACGATTGGCGACTTAGTACTTGTTAATGGGTTGTTGATCCAACTTTATATTCCACTCAATTTTATGGGTATGGTTTATCGTGAAATCAAACAAGCATTTATCGATATGAACAATATGTTCTCTTTATTGGATACGCGTCGGGATATCGTTGATCGTTCTGATTGTGTGCCAATGGAATCGTCTAGGCCTAGCGTCGAATTTAAAAATGTTTCATTTTCTTATGATGGTAAGAGACATACATTATCTGACGTTAGTTTTGTTATTCCATTTGGCAAGACGGTAGCGGTTGTTGGTGAGAGCGGTTCAGGAAAAACGACATTAGCTAGATTGTTGTTTCGATTGTATGACGTGGATCAAGGAGAAATTCGCCTTGATGGTATGGATATTAGAAATTACTCGCAGGCCAGTTATCGAAAATCTATTGGCGTCGTGCCACAAGATACAGTTCTTTTTAACGATACCCTGGGATTCAATATTAGGTATGGCAACCCATCATGTAATGCAGATGACTTAGATCGAGTGGTACGTTTGGCCCAACTAGAGAAGTTTATCCAATCCCTTCCCGAAGGCTATGAAACAACTGTAGGGGAGCGTGGTTTGAAAGTGTCTGGTGGAGAAAAGCAAAGAATATCAATTGCTCGAGCGATACTTAAGGATCCGCCAATTATGGTTTTCGATGAGGCAACATCATCGCTAGATTCCGGGAGTGAGCGTCAAATACAACTAGCTTTAGATGACGTATCAAAAAATAGAACAACGCTCGTGATAGCCCATCGACTCTCAACAATAATCCATGCTCATGAAATCGTTGTTTTGGATGAGGGAAAAGTTATTGAACGCGGAACGCACAATGACTTACTTGAAAGCGGGGGGCGGTATGCTCAAATGTGGCATATTCAACAAAATAACACTCAAACAGGGTATTGACATTGCCTAGCGCCAAGAAAGATATAATTTTCATTTAGTAGTGATTCAAGTGCTTATGTATTCGATACGAAAGAAACAACCCTTTTACTCGGCTTTTTTATTGAGCTTATTTGCCGTCATTCTTTTTATTTACAATGCGGTTGATGCCCAGGCTCGAGGCGGCCCACGCCTGAAATCAAGGGTTGCCCTAATCGTAGATCAAGGCAGTGGAGAAGTTATTTACGAGAAAAATGCTTCAGATATAGCTCCTATTGCATCGGTAACAAAACTGATGACAGCAATGGTCATAATTGACTCTGGAGTTCCTCTACTTGAGTCAATTACTATAGCCAAAGCGGATGTTGATCGATATAAAGGTTCTCGGTCAAAGCTGGACGTCGGCACTACATTGTTGAGAGCTGAAGTCTTAAAGCTCGCTTTAATGGCATCAGAAAACCGTGCATCGGCTGCTTTGGCGAGAGTTTTCCCCGGTGGTAAGACAGCTTTTGTTATTGCCATGAATAGCAAAGCGAAATCATTGGGAATGAACGATACAACTTTTGTTGACTCCACAGGGTTGCGCCCCGGTAATGTGTCCACTGGCCACGATCTCATTAAATTGGTAGAGGCAGCATTGAATTATCCCTTGATTAGACAGTACACAACAACGTCATCTTTTCAGTTGAGAGCTAGGAAGGGTAAAAGGCCGGTAAGATTGGATTACGTTAACTCAAATCGGTTAGCGCGAAGTTCTAGGTGGGATATAGGTCTCTCTAAGACCGGTTACATCAGCGAGTCTGGTCGCTGTTTAGTCATGCAAACGACTTTGCTAGATAAGTCTGTAATTATGGTTCTATTGGACTCTTGGGGAAAGTTAACCGCATTAGGAGATGCGGGCAGAGTTCGTCGCTGGATGGAGCGGCAAAACAAAAAGTGAATGTAAGCCTGAGTAGAGTATGCAACTCTCAATTGATTTATAGTCGGATCAAGAACCTCCAAGAGCAGCCGTTATTTTCTCAGCAGTAGTTCTAACATGCTTCCCCCAGAGACGATTTAATCTGTGCGAGGGGCTAGAAATGGATAGCCCAGCGACCAAAGACCCAGAGTCGTCATAAATTCCGGCGCCAATGCAGGAGACTCCTGGTTCAGCTTCCTCGTTATCGAAAGCGTAGCGCTGGGATTTGATTTTTTCTAATTCAGTAAATAGTGTTTGACTATCTTTAATGGTGTTTTTCGTGAAAACTTTTAATCCATTTCTTTTTACGTAATTTAAAGTCTCATTTTTCCCATCTTCAATTAGAAATATTTTGCCTACTGCGGTTACATGAAGGGGAGCTTTAGCGCCGACTAGATGAGCGACTCGGATTGCTGAATGTTCAGCTGTAACACGTTCCACATAAACCATTTCATCACCCTCACGGATTGATAAATTCACCGTTTCTCTGAGTTGATTGTGGAGTTCATTCATAAACGGCATCGCTTCTTTACGAATATCAATTCGCGTTTTGGTGATATTGCCAAGTTCTAGCAATCGATTTCCTAGCCGGTAGCTGCCAGTTTGAACGCGATCAATTAAGCGATAGTGTGCTAACGCATTGAGAATTCTGTGTGCGGTTGAAGGGTGTAGATTGGTAAGCTTCGCTAATTCTTTCAAATTAACAGGGTTACCTGACTTTGAAAGAACGTCTATTAGCTCCATCATTCGATCAATGACTTGTATGGATGTTTTGCCGTTAGCTGGTTGCATCGTGTGTGCCACATTCATATCTATTGTGCATTGCCGCAATATTAATTCAAACTTTGTTATGGATCAACCTATTGACCCGTGTTAATTATCACGACGGTGCAATAAGTAGTTAGGGTGATGTGGTAAGATTCGTCTAATTTCTGAGCTGCTTGGCGGATGGTTTTCTTGTTGCCGAAGTGGAATTTTGATTTCTTAAAGCGTAGGTAAAAAATATGCGAGTAGGATTATTCGTCACGTGTTTAGCTGACGTAATGCGTCCAAGTATTGGGCTATCGACCCTAGATTTATTGGAGCGAGCCGGATGCGAGGTAATTTTTCCGGAAAATCAAACATGTTGTGGTCAACCAGCCTATAACGCTGGGGACAGAGCTACGGCCCAAAAGCTTGCTAGGAAAGTTGTGTCCGAGTTCGCGGATGTCGATTATGTGGTTATTCCATCCGGATCCTGTGGTGGCATGATTAAGGCTCATTTCGAAGATCTCTTTAGCGATTTACCTGAGTACAAAACTAAGGCTCAATGGTTGTCCGCGAGAACGTACGAGCTAACAGATTTTCTTGTGAACGTGGTAAATGCGGACTCGTTCGATACGTCTTTTCAAGGAACCGTTACCTACCATGATTCGTGTGCAGGCTTAAGAGAGCTCGGTATTAAGGATCAGCCGAGAAAATTATTGCGCACACTACCTCATGTTGAATTAAAGGAGATGTCTGGGGCTGAACAATGTTGCGGTTTTGGGGGAACGTTTTCGGTTAAGTACGGCGATATTTCATCGCGAATTGTTGATCTTAAATGTGATGATCTCGAGAGCACTGAAGCTGATGCAGTAGTGTTGGGTGATCTGGGATGCATGTTAAATATTGAGGGAAAGTTACGTAGGCGAGGAAATCACAAGACGAAGGTTCTGCACATAGCTGAGGTGCTTACGGGTCGTAACGGCGAGGAAGCTGAGTAAATTCGGAATTAGATTATGGAAATCACATCGCAAGATTTTAAAGCTGTATCGAGCGCTAAGCTCAAAGACGAGAAGTTACAGAAAGCGCTATTTCAGGCAAAGGATGGTTTCGTCGTCTCCCGAGCAAAAGTTGTCAAAGAGTTAGACAATTTCGAGGCTATACGACAAGCAGCGTCTGACGTACGAGATCATTGTTTGGCTCACTTGGACGAGTACCTCGAGGCGTGGGAAAGTCGAGCTCAGGCTGCGGGTACCATAGTTCATTGGGCTGAGTCCTATGAAGAATTGAATGCGATTGTTGTAAAGATAGCGCAGGACAATCGAGTCAAAAAGATTATTAAATCTAAATCGATGGTGGGCGAAGAGACTGGGCTAAACGAGTATGTTGAGGGTCACGGCATCGAGGTTAAAGAGACAGACCTGGGAGAGTATATTATCCAGCAGGCTGGAGAGCATCCATCTCACATTATTGCGCCTGCAACGCATAAATCTAAAGAGGATGTTTCAGAGCTGTTTGCGAAAAAACATGATCGGCCGCGGTTGGAGGATGCTGAGAAGCTCACGCACGAGGCTAGAGAGATTCTGCGCCCCCATTTCTTAGATGCTGACATGGGCATTACGGGTGCAAATTTTATGATTGCGGAAACCGGTTCCACGGTAATTGTTACCAATGAGGGTAATGGTCGTATGACAACGACTATGCCCCGGGTACATGTCGCGATTAGTAGTATCGAGAAGTGTATCCCCACACTTGACGATTTTGCTTTGATGATGAGGCTTCTACCGAGATCGGCGACAGGACAAGTGATCAGTAATTATGTGTCTATGACTACTGGCCCGAAACGTAATGAAGATCTCGATGGACCAGGGGAGTTTCACGTAATTATTTTGGATGTTGGCCGAACGCGTGTGCTTGGATCGGAACTTCGAGAAGCATTACGTTGTATCCGGTGTGGAGCCTGTATGAATCACTGTCCTGTGTACCAAAACGTGGGTGGGCATGCATATGGCTGGGTATATCCAGGTCCTATTGGATCTGTTTTAACGCCCGCCTATAACGGTTTAGAAAATGCAATTGATTTGCCGAATGCTGCAACCTTGTGTAATCAATGTGGCGTAGTGTGTCCAGTCAAAATACCTTTACCGGATTTGATGAGAAAGTTGAGAGAAAAGCAATATGAAAAAAATCTCAAATCCAAGACGGAGAAGTGGTCCTTAAAGGTGTGGGCTTATGTCGCGACTCGTCCTAAAATTTATTCGATGGTAACTCGGGTAATGGCGCGTGCTGGAAAAATAGTGGGAGGTAATTCGGGTCGAATAAGAAAAATGATTTTTGCGGGGCAAGACTGGACCAAACATCGAGATCTACCGAGTCCTCGTGGACGCACTTTTCGAGATATTTATCTGAATAGTAAGAAAATTAATAAGGGATAAATACGAATATGTCTGCGAGAGAAAATATATTAGCCCGTATACGATCTGCAAATAAAACTGGTAAGGCATCGGACGTTATTGGTGGTTCAGCAGCGGATCGCTTGACCTCTAGTCCCATAAGTCCAATACCTGATTTAACCGGGAATGTTACGGATCGATTTAAGCAACGTTGCGAGGATGCAGCCTCTACACTAGACGAGGTTCATCAGATGGAAGATGTGCCGAAGGCGGTGAGTCGGTATCTTACTGAGAAAGAACTTCCAATGTCGTTAGTGTGTTGGCCAGAATTTAAAAACTTGTCATGGTCTGAGAGTAATATTCAATTTGAGAGTCGGGGTGCGATCGGTGATGATAAAGTCGGTTTAACGGGAAGTTATTGTGCAGTCGCTGAGACTGGAACATTAGTGCTTTTATCTGGACAAGACCATCATGCGACTACTAGCCTTCTTCCTGAAACACATATCGCCGTGGTTCGAAGAGACAGAATACTTAAAACCATGGAGGAGGCTTGGCGACTGATGCGAAGTGAGGTCGGTTTATTACCTAGACAGGTTGCTTTTATTTCTGGTCCTTCAAGGACGGCGGATATAGAAATGACTCTAGTTTATGGAGCTCACGGGCCATTTCGTGTCCACGTGATTGTTGTTGATCAATGAGCGCCTTTCAATGAAACCTCTGATTGAATCCAACGAATGAAGAAGAAAAAGTTCACTGGCGGATGGCGGGCTAAGCTTAAAAGGTTTTTGCCTTCTGCAGAGACGGTTCGTAACAATAAATGGGTGGGGTGGATCGGCCCAGCTTTGTATCACCCGAGACTTTGGCAACTTAATAGAAAGGGTGTTGCTACTGGTGTTGCCATTGGGATTTTTTTTGGTTTTTTAGTTCCTTTACTTCAGATACCGTTCGCAGCCATTTTTGCTGTGTGGTTTCGAGGTCATTTGGTAGCTGCGGTTGTTTCAACGATGATTACTAATCCGCTAACGTTTGCGCCAATATATTTATTAGCAAATGAAATCGGATCGTTTATTTTCGACTTGTTAGAGCCGGACACGCCCAATTTAATCACTGACGCCGCCTATCAGGCTGGAGATATGGTCGTCGGTTGGCTCGACAAATTCATGTTAGTCGGAAAAAATGTGGCGGTGGGTCTACTATTTATGGCCAGCTTTGGAGCCATTTGTTCCTATATGATGGTTCTGGGAATTTGGAGAGTTATTGTGACCATCGAATGGTACAAAAGACGCCGCAACCGGACCTTGCGTTAAATCTCGAAGGCGCTCGACTTATTACAATCACCGAATGAGATCTATGTAAGGCGATTCGTATAGCCTTTTAGAGATGTCTCAAGTCAGTGATGATCCTTGGAACCGCCTACACTATGGCCACCAATTTCCGATGCCTCATGATGATTAATGAGGCCGCGCTCATAGAAAGAGGTTGTCGCATCCGGTAGCAATAGTGTTACGGTGAAGAAGCCGGTTATCGCCATTGTGATTGTGTAAGGTAGTGCCATTAGCACCATTCGTCCATAAGATAGATTGATTAGCGGTGCGATAGCCGAAGTAAGGAGAAATAAGAAGGCGGCCTGTCCATTTGGCGTGGCTACACTTGGAATGTTCGTGCCTGTGTTAACAGCGACCGCTAAGAGGTCAAATTGATCCCTTGAAATTATGCCTTCGGCCAATGCTTTGGCTAATTCATTAATGTAAACGGTTGCTACGAACACGTTGTCACTGATTGCCGAAAGTAAGCCATTGGCGACATAAAATAATCCAATTTGCTCTACGCCATCTAAAGCGAGTCCGTAATGAATGATACCGGCGAAGAGGTTTTGATCCTGAATGACTGCCACAATGGCAAAGAACACCACTAAAAGCGCGGTAAACGGCAGAGCTTCTGTAAAGGCATAACCGATATCGTGTTCTTTTATTACTCCATTAAATGCGGTAATGAAGATAATTACAGATAATCCTATGACGCCTACTTCGGCTAAATGCAAACCCAAGGCCACAATAAGCCATACTCCCGCAATACCTTGAATGACTAATTTTCCCTTGTCTTGAGCTGTTCTTTTTGCTTCCTCTTGTTCATCAAATTTCATTAGTACGTCTAATACTTCACGAGGAATATCAGTGCCGTATCCTAGGATTTTGAATTTCTCAACGAATACACACGTTATTAAACCCACAACAAGAACCGGCATCGTAACCGGTGCCATTCTCATGAAGAATTCAATAAATTCCCAGTTGGCACGTTCAGCAATTAAAAGATTTTGGGGTTCACCTACAATGGTACAGACACCTCCTAACGCAGTGCCAACAGCCCCATGCATCATGAGGCTTCTCAGAAAAGCCTTGAACTGTTCTAGCTTTTCTCGGTGGATCTCTTGGATATGTGTATCGTCAGAAATATCATCACTGTCATCAAGGGTTTTTCCTGATGCCACTTTATGATAGATGCCATAAAACCCAACGGCCACCGCAATGATTACTGCTGTAACGGTTAACGCATCTAAAAATGCCGATAAGAATGCTGCCATCAGAGAGAATAGAAGCGATAAGATAATCTTCGATCTCACATTGATGAGTACTTTCGTGAAAAGGAGAAGGAGAAGACCTTTCATGAAGTAAATGCCGGCAACCATGAACATGAGTAATAAAATAACCGGGAAATTCAGCACAATCTCATGATAGACCGTTGCGGGAGATGTCATTCCGATGGCTACAGCTTCGATGGCGAGCAATCCTCCCGGAGCTAGGGGATAAGCCTTCAGCGCCATTGCCAGTGTGAAAATAAACTGCACAATGAGGATCCATCCCGTAATGAATGGGCCAACTGTATGAAAAAGTATAGGGTTTACGATCAGAAACAATATGATCGTTGTCTTGTACCAGTTAGGAGTCCCATTTAGGAAGTTGGTAAAGTAAACTGACCGGTTTCCATTCGCAGATGTCACAGCATTATCCCCTTTTTGAAGTCTTCCTAAAGTGTTAGATTTACAAAGACGAGAGCCATATTAATTTAGTCGCGATTTTAGCATGGTTCAGTTGATAACCGATCAAAATGAAGCCGATTTTCCTAAGATCATATGCTGCGGTCGATACTAATTGTTAAAATTGATAACCTTCATGTGCAGTGCAATAAATCATAAAAGCTAAATCAGGAACCTTAATTATGAGAAAAGTCGTAGTCACCCGTGAAGTCTTTAAAGAAACCATTGATTTTTTGCGCATTCACTTTGATGTTACATCTAATCAGGATGACCGTTCATATAGTCGTGACGAACTGTTATCTATTGTTTCTGAAGCGGAGGGTATCCAAACAGCTGGTAGCGACCAAGTTAACGACGAATTTTTGGATGCTGCCCCTCAGGTCAAGATAATTGCTAACACGGCGGTCGGATACAACAATATAGACGTCCAGGCATGTTTGCGACGAGGAGTTGTAGTGACCAATACTCCTGGTGTGTTGGATGAGTGTGTAGCAGATTACGCCCTAGGACTAATGATTTCCGCGTGCCGACGAATTGGTGAAGGTGAGCGTTATCTGAGATCGGGGCAATGGAAGGCTTTTTACTTCAAGCAGATGTTAGGTCTGGATATACACGGAGCTACCCTTGGTCTGATCGGTTTCGGCAGAATTGGCCAAGCAATTGCGAGGCGGGCTAATGGGTTCGGGATGCGAGTTTTGTATCACACTCGATCGCGCGTTTGCGAGGCCTTAGAGAATGATCTCCATGCAACGCATGTTGATAAGTCTCAACTGCTTGAAGAGTCAGACGTCGTAATGTTGATATTGCCCTACACGAAAGATACTCATCACATTATCGGGGAGAGGGAGTTGAGTCAGATGAAGTCGCGATCCGTGTTGGTTAACATTGCCAGAGGTGGTATCGTTGACGACGCCGCTTTAATTAAAGCGCTTAGGGACAAAACCATATTTGCAGCCGGATTGGATGTCTACGAGGGGGAGCCACAATTGAATCCTGAATTTTTAGAACTTGAGAATGTCGTCTTATCTCCACACATCGGAAGCGCCTCTGAGCCTACGCGAAGGGCCATGGCGATGACAGCAGCGAAGAACTTAGTTGCTGTGCTCGCTAATAACGAGGCGCCAATAAATCCAGTTAACTCTACCTGATTTTATGGCCCCAAAATACATGTAAACGTTTAGCTTTTATCCTCTTATTTACTCAAATAAAAATAAATATGAATCATTTTTATAGACTTGGCCTACATGAAGTAGCGCAAAGGCTGCGCCAAGGCAAACTTAAGCCATCGGTATATATTAAAAGTTTGCTGGACCGCATCAATGAGCTGGAGGGTGCCGTACAGGCTTGGCAATGGTTAGATCGTGATCGAGCGTTAGCAATTGCCAAAAAAGCAGACACATCGGCAGCAGCACTTCGTGCGGCACATCCACTGTACGGCGTTCCAATTGGCGTGAAAGACAATGTATTTACCGCGGGTATCCCAACTGAAATGGGTTGTTGTTTATATCAAAATTATGTGCCCGACAAGTCTGCCGATATCGTTACCCGTATTGAAAAATCGGGAGCTTTTGTGTTTGGGAAAACGGTAACGACGGAGGCCGCTTTCATGGTGCCCTCGAAGACTCGCAATCCTTGGAATTTTCAACATACCCCAGGCGGCTCCTCGAGTGGTTCAGCTGCAGCAGTGGCAGCGGGATTTGTGCCCGGAGCCATTGGAACACAAACAAATGGTTCGGTTATTCGACCAGCGGCTTATTGCGGCATTGTTGGCTATAAAATGACTCGTGGATTAATCGGTGTTGATGGGATAATGCCTTTTTCACCAATGTTTGATCAACCGGGAGTATTCGCCAGAAGCGTTGCTGATTCAGCATTATTAGCTTCTAGTTTCGCGGGACCTCGTTCGGGTATTTCGCCGAATGCAGCTCCATTAAAAAATGCGCCGAGACTGGCCGCTGTCAGATCACCATCTTGGTATCTGGCGGAGCAAGAGGCCCGCACTCAATTTGAGGCAGATATTTCTCGGCTCAGAAGCGCGGGAGCATCGATAGACGTAATCGAGCTACCAGGTGAATTTGATCGCGCTCATAAGGTTCACAGAACTATTATGTTGTATGAGGCTGCACGAGTTTCTCGAGCGGTTCGAGACGAATTTAGAGGTTATTTCTCTGACTTCCTAATTCACGCGCTTGAGGAGGGAGATCGTGTTACGGAGACACAGTTTAGAGATGCAGTAAAAAAGAAAAATGCGCTACAGAACAGTTTTGCGTCTTTCATGGATCGTGGTTATTCGGCAGTGATCACGCCTCCAGCTACTGGAGAAGCGCCTAACTCACTCCACGTAACCGGTGACCCGAGCTTTTGCTCAATCTGGACGCTAATTGGCGCTCCTGCTATCACAATACCGACGGGTTTGGGCCCTAAGGGACTGCCTCTTGGATTACAAATTATCAGTGCGGTTGATGAGGACAATTATTTATTAGCTACAGCCGCGTGGTGTGAGCGACATTCCCCATTTAAAGGGCTCAGCAGTTAGCGTGCAGTGTTAGTCAAACTTTATTTTAGTTGTATGGTCTACAACTTCAGTGTGTTGTTGAGGAAACTTTTCCTGTTGTCCAATGAATCAAGAGCTGCAAAACCAAGATGAAGATTTACTCAAGTTAATTAGCTCTTGTTTGAGTGTAGATCAGCACGGTCTTAGAAACTGGCTGCAGCAGCTTACTAAGAAGCCAACAAAAAAAAATGATCATTCAATTGAGCTTCAAAAGTTAAGATCAAAAATAAATATATCAATCGCTCAAGTATGCTCTAGAGGGAGAAGAGTTCCGAAAATAACTTATCAAGGCGACCTTCCCGTCGTATTAAGTAAAGATGAAATCAAACGTCATATTGATGAGCATCAGGTCGTTATTTTGTGTGGTGAGACGGGTTCAGGTAAAACGACACAGTTGCCCAAAATGTTACTTGAGATCGGAAGAGGTATGTGCGGCCAGATTGCACACACGCAACCGAGACGTATAGCTGCAAGATCGGTTGCCACTCGAATAGCAAAAGAACTCAATTCAGAAATCGGTGATCTCGTCGGTTA
>CAJQIK010000115.1 GCA_905478365.1 uncultured Burkholderiales Genera incertae sedis bacterium | reverse complement strand
CCCTTTGGTCAGTTATATGACCCCGAAGACCGTGACGAACTGTTGTATTACAAAGAAGCAAAAAATGGTCAAATTCTTGAGGAGGGAATTACGGAGGCGGGTGCTATCTCATCATGGATAGCCGCTGCAACATCCTACTCAACACACGGCACTACTATGCTGCCTTTTTATATTTTTTACTCCTGCTTTGGTTTTCAACGAATTGGTGATTTAGTTTATGCCGCCGGAGATTCAAGAGCTCGCGGATTCTTGCTTGGAGCTACGGCCGGTCGAACGACACTTTCTGGTGAGGGCTTGCAGCATGAGGATGGATCTAGCCACCTATTATTCTCAACGGTTCCAAACTGCGTGGCTTACGATCCAACATACGGCTATGAAGTTGTCACAATCGTCCAGGATGGGATGACACGAATGCTTGAAAAGCAAGACGACGTGTTCTATTACGTCACTGTGATGAATGAAAACTACTCCCACCCAAGCATGCCTGATGATGCTCAAGAGGGCATCATTAATGGGATGTACTGTCTCCAACAAGGTCAAAAATCCTCGGGTCCCCGAGCACAATTACTCGGTTCGGGCACAATTCTCAGGGAAATATTAGCAGCAGCGGATTTATTAAAAGATGATTGGGACGTAAATACGGATGTGTGGAGTGTTACGAGTTTTACCGAGCTGAGACGTGACGGTCTTAGCGTGGATCGTCAAAATACATATAATCCAGAGGCGACAGAAAAATCAACGTGGGTAGAGCAATGTCTTAAATCTACAGTCGGACCTATTATTGCCGCTACCGACTACATGCGCGCTGTTCCAGATATGATTCGCACCTGGGTCCCACGGCGCTACGTGACGTTAGGCACGGACGGATACGGACGAAGTGACACAAGAAAATCTTTACGAGATTTTTATGAGGTCGATCGATTCCACATAACGCTCGCAACGCTTAGGGCGTTGGTCGCAGATGGCTCAATTGAAAAGCCCGTGCTCAGCCAGGCAATTAAAAAATACGGCCTAAAGAGCGACCGGCCAAATCCTTGGGACATCTAATGAGACGTGTCAAAACTTTAACGCTTATAACGAGTCCCACCACATTATTCATTCAAACGATCATCTGCCATGCTTAAACTAGGATTTGTAACTATTAGTATGATTGCATCACTGGCTATTGGCGCCCCGATAGACAAGTTCGTCGTCTGGGATAAAAATCCAACACCTCCTCCTCTCAACGTAACCACATTGAGCGGCGAAAAAATTAGCCTTACAGATTTCTCAGATAAAACCATTGTATTGAACTTCTGGGCGACTTGGTGCGCACCATGCCTCAAGGAAATACCATCGCTTTTAGAGCTACGCAAGCAACTCCCGAAGAAAAAATTTGTTGTTCTTTTCGTTAATTACGGCGAAACAAAAGATCGAGTAGAGAGCACATGGAATAAAATCGGCGAGGGGGCAATGACCCTAATTGATCCTGAAATTAAGGATGTCAAAGCTTGGATTGACGTTGGCCTTCCCACCACAGTTATTCTTAACCAAAAGCACCAAATTGTTTATAAAATTATCGGTGATATTGATTGGTCCGAGTCCGAGATTGTGGATGTCATAAAAAGTATTCGATAATCCCCTTAACATAGAGCCGAGAAATACAGAAACTACATGTTATTGGATTAATAAATCAAAATAATCATCGAATGATTCTTTCCAACCGAACCACAGCGTGAGCTCTAAAAATACGAGGTCAAGAATGAACTTAAGCGAAACAAAAATTAATGATTTAGTCAACCAGCTATATCAAGCTTGGGAAAGTGCATGCCAGATTCAACCGATTACGGATTCAGCTCCGAATATTACAGTCGAGGATGCATATCAAATTCAACTAAAGTTGATGGCCAAAAGAATCGCGCAAGGAGAGTCTGTTGTCGGAAAGAAAATAGGCATTACAGCAAAAGTTGTGATGAACATGCTAGGCGTTGATCAACCAGATTTCGGACATCTTATGTCAGGCATGGAATTCCAAGAGTCTCAAAGTCTCCCCTTTAATAAATTCTGCCAACCAAAAGGGGAAGGTGAAATCGCATTTCTCCTCAAGAAAGATCTAAAGGGCCCGGGCATTACGCGTGACCAAATAATCGACGCGACAGAATGCGTGATGCCTGCATTCGAGATCGTTGACTCCCGCATTCAAGACTGGAATATAAAAATTCAAGATACTGTCGCGGATAATGCTTCAGCCGGCGCCTTCGTAATCGGCTCATCCCGTACAAGATTGAAAAGTATTGACCTAGCAACTTGCGGCATAGTGCTTAAAAAAAATGGAGAAATAATTGGTACAGGTACCGGAGCCGCAACGCTTGACCACCCATTAAATGCAGTAGCCTGGCTTGCCAATACCTTAGGCAGCCTGGGTATGAGTCTTAAAGCGGGAGAGATCATCCTGTCCGGCTCTCTATCGGTCATGTTTCCCATTAAATCTGGCGATAATCTTGAGATGGAAATTGAAGGAATGGGCAAAACCGTATGCCACTTTGATTAGCGGAATATTTCACTAACAAATTAAACAGTCCATCAGCGTAAATCCCACGCCACAAGAACTTCAACTCTTCCAAACGCTAGGGTGGCACCTCTGATAATTGGGCACATACCCAAGATCCACCCCTAATTCTTTCGCCGCATGCCAAGCCCAGCGAGGATCATCCATCGCACCTCTTGCAATTGCTATTAGGTCTGCCGCACCAGAGGAAATTGCTTCCTCGGCTTGCTTCGGTGTTGTGATCATTCCAACACCCATCGCGGCCATCATTACTTCGTTTTTGATCTTCTTTGAAAATGGTAGATTAAAACCAGGGGCAAATTGAATTTGTTGCCTTGAGTCCAATTGTCCTGAGGTCACGTCCACAAAATGACACCCTCTTTGAGCTAGTTCCTTCGCGAAAACAATCATCTCCTCAGGATTCAAACCACCCTCAACCCAATCGGTTCCAGAAATTCGCGCGCCAAATGCTATATTTTTTGGCACAACTTCCTTAACCGCATCAAAAACCTCTAGCGGATACGCCAACCTTTTCGACAAATCATTACCACCATATTCATCCGTACGATGGTTCGACAGAGGTGATGTAAATTGATTGAGCAGATATCCATGAGCAGCGTGTAACTCAATAACGTCAAAACCAAGACGTACCGCCCTCTTCGCTGATTCAACAAATTCAGATTTAACTTTTAGCAAATCCTCTTTAGTCATACTTTTGGGGACATGCCATCCATCAGCAAAAGCCAAAGCACTTGGAGCCAGTGTTTCCCATGGGTTTTCATTTGCTTGTAATGCCGCTCCGCCCTGCATAGGTGTTTTCGCAGAACCTTTTCTACCAGCATGCGCGAGTTGAATGCCCAACTTTGCTTGGCCGTATTCTCTACAAAATGACACTACTCGTTGTAGTGCATTTTCTGTTTCTTCATCATAAAGTCCAAGACATTCATGTGTAATTCGGCCTTGAGGAGAAACGTGAGTAGCCTCAAAAATTAATAATGCGCCTGCTCCAATCGATAAATTACCGTAGTGCATTAAATGCCAATCATTGGCCTTTCCTTGATCAGCAATATACTGACACATGGGAGAGACAACGATTCGATTGGACAGATCAATCGGACCTAATTGAAATTGCGAAAAAAGTTGAGATGCCATTTGGAATTCCTTGACTAAAATTTCGGGGATTTGTCACGTCAGAACGCTAATCGGAATAATACAGAAGTACTAGCTTCTGTTCGTAGGACAATCTCCGCAAGCACCAGTCGGCGCACAACTAAAACAACCCCGTGCTCCTTCAGCGTCAGAACTACTTTGGGCACCGTCCTCAAACTTAAACAAACGACCCATCCTTGGAAACCGAATAATCAATCGCTCAATAACCAGCTTCTTGTGAGCTGGAAACCAGCGGCCAAATAGGTAACTCAGGCTAACTGACGCAATAGTTAAAATGAGAGTAGTTTCGATGAAGTGATAATACATTGTGTCCATCTAAGAGAATATTTGATAAACCAATAAAGAGGCTAGATACGCCAGACCGAACAAATACGTTGTAGCGATCAAGACGACCTTCCATGACTGTGTTTCCTTTTTTATGACAGCTAATGTAGCCAAACATTGCGGTGCGAATATATACCAAACAAGTAAGGACATACCTGTAGCAAAACTCCAATCAACCGAGACAATCGGCAGTAACTGAGCGGTCGGATCTTCAACTGCCGCAGAAATTGCATAAACAGTTCCGAGCGCACTTACTGCGACCTCTCTAGCAGCCAAACCTGGAATGAGCGCAACGCAAATTTGCCAATTAAATCCGAGCGGCTGGAATATCCACTCTATTGCGTGGCCGATTCGACCAGCAATACTGTAATCAATCGGCACGCCAACCCACCCCTCTGGTGGCGTTGGATATGTTGAAAGTACCCAAAGCACTACGGTGATCGACAAAATTATAGTACCGACTCTGGCAATAAATAAGCGACCGCGCTCCCATAGCCCAATGAGAACATCTCTAGCACTTGGTAATCGGTAAGAAGGCAACTCCAAAAGAAGTGATTGAGTATGAAGACCACGTCTAACCCGCTTCATTACAAAGGACACAATCAAGGCGCTCACAATACCCGCCGCATAGAGGGCGAAAAGTGTGATTCCCTGAAGGTTAAATAAGCCCAATACTGTTTGGT
>CAJQIK010000114.1 GCA_905478365.1 uncultured Burkholderiales Genera incertae sedis bacterium | reverse complement strand
AAAAAAAGCCGAGCATCAATCGGTGCTCGGCTTTTATGCACATTAAAAACGACTTAAGCCTCGCTTGACTCACCTTTATCTTCAGATTCTTCAGCGGCAGTCTCCTCGCCACCCTCTGAATCATCAGCACTTGACCCGTCCTCATCGGCAGCAGGACCCCGCGCCTTTTGTATAGCTACAACGCCAAGATCCTCTCCGCCTCTTATCAAATGAGCAGATTCAACGCCTTCAGGAAGATTTAATTGAGATAAATGTATTGAGTCACCGATCTCTAAGGCGCCACAATCAACTTCAATATATTCCGGCAAATTTCCTGGCAAGCAAGATACCTCAACCTCAGATTCGATTCGATTTACAACACCTCCACCGAGTTTTACGCTTGGTGCATTCTCTTCATTAGTGAAATGAAGCGGTACGCGCATTGTAATCTTCTCTTTCGCCGATACACGCTGAAAATCAACATGCAGTATCTCTGCTCTCCAAGGATGCATTTGGTAATCCCGTAGAAGCACTTTCTCTGACTTACCGCTTAGAGACATATCCAGAATAGAAGCATGAAATACTTCCTTCTTGAGTTGTTGCAAAGTCTCTTTATGATCGAGCTCGATCATTTCAGCCTTTGATTGGCCACCATACACTACGCCCGGTACTTTACCCGCTCTGCGGAGACGGCGGCTCGCACCCGTTCCCTGCGCAGATCGAACTTCAGCATTAATTTTCATATCTGACATTTTACTTCTCCAATTTAAAAAGGAACATCCTCGCGACCAATTCAGTTCCCGTACAAAAACGCTAGTTTAACCCAGCAAGCGATAACCTTTTTTAATCTATAAACAGCGATGACACAGAATCTTCATTACTTATGCGACGAATTGTCTCAGCAAAAAGATTTGCGATCGATAATTGACGTATTTTATCGCATCCTTGAGCCTCATCCGAAAGCGGTATGGTATCCGTAACCACCAATTCATCAATCTCTGAGCTCGAAATTCTCTCAATCGCCTTTCCCGAGAGGACAGGATGAGTACAGTAAGCCAAGACCTTCTTAGCACCTTTTCTTTTGAGAGCAGCTCCTGCCTCACAGAGTGTATTTGCCGTATCCACCATATCATCCATAAGAACACATGTTCTCCCATCTACCTCACCAATAATATTCATAACGGTAGAGACATTGGGCTTCGGTCGACGTTTATCGATAATTGCTAAATCTGACTCAAGCCTCTTCGCTAAGGCTCTAGCACGCACAACTCCACCAACATCTGGTGACACAACAATTAGATCCTCATAGCCGCACTTCCAGATATCTCCCAAAAGGACTGGTGCTGCATAAACGTTATCGACTGGTATATCAAAGAATCCTTGAATTTGGTCAGCATGCAGATCCATAGTTAGCAAGCGATCCACGCCAGCAGCCTGTAGGCAATTAGCAACGACTTTAGCACTGATCGCCACTCTTGCGGAGCGCGGTCTTCGATCTTGTCGTGCGTAACCTAAATAAGGAATTGCCGCAGTAATGCGCCCCGCAGAAGATCTTTTCAAAGCGTCGACCATCAGCAATATTTCCATCAAGCTCTCGTTGGTGGGAGTACACGCAGACTGAAGAACGAAAATATCTCTACCCCGAACGTTCTCTAGAAGCTCGACCATGACTTCTCCGTCACTAAATCTGCCAACGGTTGCTCGGCCTAGACCTATATTTAAATCTTTCGCCACTTGCGCAGCAAGGGCCGGGTTTGCGTTACCCGTAAATACCATCAAACTTTCGTAGGCCATACCGTTACAGATCTCCAGAAGAAAAATTTAAATAGCTCATCCGACGGTCAACAGACAGATTAAACTATGCTTATTTGATTTAAGCTAAACGTTATTACTAATTGATCAATGACTTCAGCTAAAAATTCTGGCTGGGGAGGAAGGATTCGAACCTTCGCATGCCGGAATCAAAATCCGGTGCCTTAACCAACTTGGCTACTCCCCAAAAACTTACCTATCTAATCACCAATCCAATCAACCAACGGATGACAATCCAACCCTCGAGCCACAAACCCAAACCAGCCCTCGGGGATCTGTGCCAACACAGCATTAGCTTGGCCAAACCCAGCAAACGAGCAAAATACACTAGAGCCGGAACCGCTCATTGAAGCAGTTCCAAACTGTCCCAGCCAATCTAACGCCGACCGCACCTCTGGATATGATCGGCATACCGCCTCTTGGAGGTCATTTTGACCCTCGTATAAGGAAAAGTCCGCTATTTTGATAGGTTTGGAATTTCGTGTCAATTCTGGATCACCAAACACAGTTGGAGTGGACACAAGGCAATTAGGATGAACCACCAGATACCAAGCTTCAGCGAGCTCGAGGGGCACGAGTTGCTCACCAATGCCTTCCGCAAAAGCACTTCGACCAAATACGAAAAAAGGAACGTCGGCACCAAGCGAAACGGCTAACGTAAGCAGCTCACTTCTTGTTAAATTTAAGCCCCATAATTTGTTCATTACAAGGAGTACAGTCGCGGCGTCTGAGCTACCTCCTCCTAGACCACCGCCAAATGGAATACGCTTAACAATGTCCAACTCGACACCCTGCTCAATCGAGCCGTGTTCCGCCAGCAAGCGGGCTGCGCGAACCGCGAGATCTTCTGTATCGGGCCATTGGTGCTGCGATACGCGCCTGATTATTTTCTGGGGAGTGAGTCGAAAACCAACCGAATCAGCAAAATCTAATAATCGGAATACCGTCTGCAAGAAATGGTAACCATCGCTTCTCTGTCCAGTTATTCGTAAAAATAAGTTAACTTTAGATGGTGCTGGGAAATAATCAAAACCTTCTCGAGTCGTCACAAATCAAGCCTTTTCCAATCGTCCAGCACGAAACGTATTTTGAGATCTCGAACCTCGAGTCTGATGACACGAGGACGAGGAGATTCCTCAACATAGCGTTCAAACGTAACTTTCCATCCATCTTGCTCAAGATAGGTTAAGCGTTGCCACGCATCTCTCGGTGACATTTTGTCTAGCGCGCTGACAGGATTAACCTGTCCTTGGGCCCAATACTTCAGACTACCCAACGGTAGAGGCCAGCCGAGCACACGCTCAGTCAATGCTTCCACGGATACCGCCTCATACACTTGGTCCTTGGTCTCCAAAACTGCTCCTGTCCGAGGTGAGACCAAAATCACTGCAATGATGGATCCGACAGGAGTATAAACATCTACAGCATCAACATCGCCCCGATGACTCCACTTAATCCGAGCAGAACTACCCTCGCCGTCCGCTTGCACGGCTACGCGCCCAGAGAGCTCAAAGTCTCCATAGACTCCAGGTTTTGCTACTGATTTAACTTCTTGAAAGAGCGAACAGCCCGCCAACAAGACGCAAAGTAAAAGATAAGAACCCCACGTCTTAATCCATCTCATACCGTTCCACAGTTTCGAGAAGCACATCGTTATCTGGGAATTGGTCGAGTGCGCTTGTCCATACCGATTTTGCCTCAACCTCACGACCCTGAGCCCAAAGTGCTTC
>CAJQIK010000113.1 GCA_905478365.1 uncultured Burkholderiales Genera incertae sedis bacterium | reverse complement strand
TTCATGCTACATCCGACCAATTGGATTTTACGGGTCTGAGAAAATGGGAGTCTCTCCAAAGGGTGCGACAGTCCATGTATCAATTGCAGCTTGGCCATGGGGCGCCTACCTTGGTAGTGAGGGTATCGAAAAAGGTATACGTGTTAAAACGTCCAGCTTCTCACGACATCATGTTAACGTGACGATGTGTAGAGCTAAATACTCTGGTACTTACGCCAACTCAATTTTGGCTAACCAAGAAGCACTCGACGAAGGCTACGACGAAGCATTGCTTCTTGACGTAGACGGATTTGTTGCTGAGGGTGCCGGAGAAAACTTGTTTATCGTAAAAAATAATACAATTTATGAGCCTGAATTAACTTCAGCGCTTATGGGTATTACAAGAGATACGGTGCTCACGCTTGCTAATGCAGCCGGTATTAATGTCGAATCAAAACGTCTGACCCGAGACGATATATATACTGCCGATGAAGCTTTTTTCACAGGTACTGCTGCGGAGGTTACGCCAATACGAGAATTAGATAGGCGCACCATCGGAAACGGAACACGTGGGCCGGTTACGGAACTCATTCAAAAGCAATTCTTTGATATTGTTAATGGTAAATCACCCACGTATGACAAGTGGTTAACCTATGTCTGACCGTTCTGCTACACATATAAAGATTGTCTCGACAAGCTCCACACATAAGGGTGAAACTATAAAAATAACGCAAGCTAACCTTCCTTTATATTGTCCACCAGCATCGGCTCCAACATGGAGCCTTCATCCACGCGTATTTTTGGATTTCGACGGTAAGGAAGCAAAATGCCCTTATTGTGGCGCACAGTATAAGCTAAGTTTGTAGTGTGACCACGCAAGGTACCAAGTGACTATTGAATCCAGACAAACATAAAGGGACACCCATCTTGCTCGTTAAGAGAAAAACCGGTGAACAATTTAAAAAAAGTTAACCGTATTCTTATCATCGCGCCATCTTGGCTGGGAGACGCTGTGATGTCTCACTCCCTTATTCGCAGACTAGCGCGAATGCACACAGCAACCTCAATAGACGTTTTCAGTCCTCATGCGCTCACACATCTTTTCGAACAAATGCCGGAAATTGATGAGATTATCGAAAATCCGTTTGGTCATGGGCAACTGAATATGAGAGATCGGTTGAATGTCGCGCGAGATATTAAGTCACGTCGCTACGATATCGCGTACGTACTTCCAAATAGCCTCAAAAGCGCATTGATACCTTTCTTTGCAAAAATTCCTAACCGTGTGGGATACACAGGTGAATCCAGATTCGGATTAATCAATCGCAGGCATACGTTAGATAAAAATAAACACCCTTTACTGGCGAGCCAGTACTTGCAACTCGCTAAGACTGATCTCTCAGAAAGTATGTCGTTGAGTGAATATCCAAAATTAACAGTTGTCCAAAAGGATTTGGAACAAACACTTGAACAATTCAATATCGATCCGCTTCGACCATACGTTTGCTTATGTCCCGGGGCCGAGTATGGGCCAGCTAAACGTTGGCCTCAAGGACACTTTACAAAATTAGCTCAAAAACTCTCCGATAACCAATTTCATACCATCACCTTAGGTGGTAAAAATGATATGAAAATTGGTGCAATGATTTGCAAAAATAATCAGCAAAAAATGCAAGATCTAACAGGTAAGACAACTTTAAACGAAGCGATACATCTAATTGCAGGAGCGACTTGCGTCGTCACTAATGATTCTGGCTTAATGCATGTGGCAGCAGCCCTGAGTAAGCCCTTAATCGCCTTATTCGGTTCCAGCTCTCCGGAATACACCCCGCCGCTTTCAGATAAAGCTAAAGTTCTTACAAGGGCGTTACCGTGTTCCCCCTGCTTCAAGCGAGTATGTCCTCTCGGACATACCAATTGTCTAGCAGACATCACGGCGGATGAAGTCTTCATGAATATTTTAAAACAAACAGAATCTGACTAGAGCACGGTGTCTGAAAATACCAGAAATTCTGTCCAATACCGGGCCCCAAGCTGGCTCCAAGGACCCCACTTACAAACTATTTTTCCCTTCCTCTTCTTATCCCCCACGGCAATTGACTACGACAGACAGACGGTTAACACTCCAGACGGAGATTTTCTTCATATCGATTGGGTTAATAGAGACGAAACTTCGCCTTTAGTCGTTGTTTTGCATGGGCTTGAGGGAAGCTCTAATAGCCATTACGCAAAAGCCTTGATGCATTATGTAAGGGCATTAGGCTGGTCGGGGTGTGTTGTTCACTTTCGAGGTTGTAGCGGCGTCCCAAACCGCCTCCCGAGAGCGTATCATTCAGGAGATAGTGACGAACTCGAGTGGCTCATTGCTTTTTTAGGTAACTTAAATTTCGAGCAAATATTTGTAGCAGGATATTCGTTAGGTGGAAATGTGCTCTTAAATTGGTTAGGGAAATCAGAATATAAAAACAATAATTCAATTATTGCAGCCGCCTCCATATCAGCCCCTTATGACTTAGTCATTGCGGGAAACAGACTTAGTACAGGCATTAACAAAACTTATGGCAGTCATTTCCTTAAAACACTCAAAACGAAAGCAATACGTAAGATTAAGGATCATGATTTAAATATAGAAATTCAGTCAATCAAAGGTTGCTCAACACTAAAACAATTTGATAACTGCTTTACTGCTCCAATGCATGGATATACCGATGTAAATGACTATTGGTCGCGCGCCAGCAGTGAGCCCTATCTGTCATCCATTAAAACACCCACAATGATTATTCATGCGGAGAACGACCCATTTTTACCTGGCAATAAATTAAAAACACTCGCCCAAAATAATGGCAATATTACGTTGAACCTAACAATTCAAGGGGGTCACGTCGGATATACTCACGGATCCTTTCCAAGCCGTATTGATTGGTTACCCAATCAAATTACCAAATACTTTAAGGACTTTTTATGACGTTGGATTCATCTATTTTTAAGGCTTATGACATACGTGGCATAGTTGGCAGCTCCTTAACGATTGATGGCGTGAAATTAATAGGAAAAGCGATTGGTAGCTCCGCTAAAAACGGTGAATCAATTTGCGTTGGACGAGATGGGAGGTTGAGTGGCCCCTCGATAGTTTCAGCACTCATTGAGGGAATTACATCCACAGGAGTCGATGTAATTAACATCGGACAAGTTTCATCGCCTGCATTATATTTCTCGACTCATGAATTGGAAACAAGGAACGGTATTATGGTTACAGGTAGCCACAATCCGCCGGAATATAACGGCCTGAAAATCGTCTTAGATGGACGCGCAATTTATGGCCAAGAAATTCAAAATCTTCTCAAACTAATAGAAACAGAGAACTTCGATACGGGTCACGGTAACGTCACGAACGCAGATATTAATGAGCAATACGTGAACCGCATCACAAGCGATATCCACCTTAAGAGAGGTATGAAAGTATCAATTGACTGCGGTAATGGCGTCGCAGGTCTTTATGCAAGCGACGTGTTTAGATCCCTGGGATGTGATGTAAGCGAGCTTTACTGCAAAGTCGATGGAAACTTCCCAAATCATCACCCGGATCCATCTAAACCAGAAAATTTAAAGGATCTAATTAAAGACGTCTCTGAATGTGAATCCGAACTGGGTTTAGCATTCGATGGCGATGCCGATAGACTAGGTGTCGTCACTAAGGATGGGGAAATCATTTACCCAGACCGGTTGATGATGATGTTTGCAGATGATTTACTGACAAGGCATCAGAATGCAGAAATTATTTATGATGTTAAGTGCTCTAGAGATTTAAGCAAATGGATAATGGAACGTGGGGGTCGACCTAAAATGTGGAAAACAGGACACTCTCTTATTAAGGCCGAAATGAATCTGTCTAAGATATTACTGGGCGGGGAAATGAGTGGTCATTTCTTTTTTAAAGAAAGGTGGTTCGGCTTCGACGATGGTATTTATGCTGGCGCTCGTCTCCTAGAGTACCTAAGCAAACAGCCCTCATTAGAACAAACATTTCAAAGATTACCTAAATCCATTTCAACACCAGAGTTGCAAATACAATGTGCAGAAGGTGAGAATTTTTTGATAACTGAA
>CAJQIK010000112.1 GCA_905478365.1 uncultured Burkholderiales Genera incertae sedis bacterium | reverse complement strand
ATTATGCGAATACCGATCTCATCGGTAATGGTGCAATCCCTATCGAGTTTGCGAACCTAGATTACGACGGTATTTTTACCTCACCAGACCAGACGTTGAATGAAGTGTTTATGGTGCAAGCGCAGGGTGCGCACTGGTTTAATGATGACCGGCAGATTTCGGGTAATGCTTTTTATCGTCGAACGAAAACTGAGACGTTTAATGGTGATGGTACAGAATTCGAAGAATGTACTGTTGACGGTGTCGAAGTATTAGTTGAGGCTGATGAGGACGATTTGGAAGGTTTAAATTGTGCTGGTGGTATAACTTCTGGTCAATTAGCAGCTATCGGTGGTGAAGTTGTAGAAAATCAAAACGGGGCTGTAAGTAGCGAAGCTAATACCGGCTTTGAACCAGATGATCTCAATGGTTTACAAAACCGCAGTGATCGAACTCAAAAATACTACGGCTTTACGCTGCAAAATGCCTTTTACGATGACTTGTTTGACAAAACTAACCAGTTGATTACTGGCGCTGGTTACACTTATGGCGACGTTGTGTTTAATTCCAGTCAAGAATTAGCTTTGCTGAATGCGGATCGGTCAACTCGAGGTACCAATAATTTTGTTCCCGATGAGGGCACTGCTGTTGATTCTGAGGTGTCCACTATGTCACTATTTTTTACTGACACCTTTTCGGCAACCGATAAACTAGACCTGACTTTTTCGACCCGTTGGAATCACACCAACGTAAAATTGACTGATAAGGGCGGTAGAGGTTTTACAAGAGCGCAGCCTCGATTGACTGGCGAACATGAATTTCATCGCGTCAATCCGGCTGCCGGTATAACGTATAAAGCCGATTCCGGTTTGAATTCGTACTTCAGCTATAGCGAGTCCTCTAGGGCACCTACCGCTGTTGAACTGGCTTGTGCCGAACCGACTGCGCCGTGTAGCCTTCCGAACGGATTTCTTGCTGATCCACCTTTAGATCAGGTTGTAGCTAAGAGTTATGAAGGTGGCTTCCGCGGCTCAATGTCAGAAAATGTGCGCTTCAAAATCGGTGCTTTTTACACTCCTATTAATAACGACATTATTTTTCAAAATACCGGTGGCGTATCAGGAAATCAAGGATTCTTTGATAACGTAAGTGATACCCTACGCCAGGGTGTTGAATTGAGCCTGACCGGAGCGTCTAATGACTTTGACTGGTTTTTAAACTACAGCCTTGTTCAAGCGACCTTTGAGTCGACCTTTCAGGTGACCAGTGCCAATCACACCTTAAAGGATGGTAACGATCTGATTCAAGTGCAGGCTGGTGATTTTATCCCGGGTATACCGGAACACACCTTGAAACTGGGCGGTGATTATTCATTTAACCAGGCGTTTAGCATTGGCGGTGACCTGCAGTACAACTCTGGTGTGTTTGTTCGTGGCGATGAATCCAATCAGCTGGGCCGACTTGACGATTACGAAACTATCAATATCCGAAGTAGGTACCAGTTTAACGAAACTTTCAAAATTTTCGGCCGAGTAGATAATCTCTTGGACGAGCAGTATCACAGTTTTGGTCTGTTGGGCGAACCCAACGAAGTACCGGGGTTTGCAGGGTTCACGGACAATCGTTTCGTAGGTGTTGGTGCGCCGCGCAGCATAGTAGTTGGCGTCAGCGCAAGCTTCTAAGTTGTTAAGTGTAAAAAACGGCCGCATTCGTAGCTTTTTTTAGACTAAACTAGTCGTAACTTTGCTCAACTCCAGATTGGGGAATAGTGCGCTCCGACCAAAATCAAAATAAACAAATTACTGTTCCTCGACCACCAATTGTTTGGAGGGATATGCTTGTTATTTTTGGTATCGCCGCGATTTTTTTCATTACTGCGTCTTATCTTGAGCTGAGTGAGGAAGTATCACGAGTAACTGATTCGATGGAGGCTTGGCAGTTAGACGAGCTTCCGTTGGTACTTTTAGTCATTTTTATTTTAATGGCGGGCGTTCTTGTTCATCGAACGCGTCAGCTACGAAAGCAGATTGACCTTCAAATCGAGGCTCAAAAAAAACTGACATTTGTGCTGGATCAAAATCGTCGCCTCACGAGAAAAAATATCGAAATACAGGAGGCAGAGCGCCGTTCGATTGCACGCGAGTTACACGATGAATTTGGACAAAGTATGAATGCGATCATGATTGACGGTGTGGCGATTCGGAACGCAGTTGATGAGGGTACCGATTTGCATACGCAAGCTAAGTCAATTGTTGAGGTATCCGGTAAGCTCTTTTCGGGTGTCAGGGGCTTGTTGAAGCAGCTTCGGCCAGTCGCACTCGATGAGTTGGGATTAACAGCGGCATTAGAAACGATGATTGATGATTGGCGTAGGCGTTTTGAGAAAATTCATTGGCGTTCTAATATAGATATCGAATATAAAAATCTTGATGAGGCTGTCAACATAACTATTTTTCGATTTGTTCAGGAGACCCTTACGAATATCGTGAAACATAGTGACGCTACTGAAGTATCAGTTGCCGTTAAGCTTGATAAGCTAGAAGAAAGAATTACTATTTGTGTACGGGATAATGGTTCCATCCAGGAAAACACGGAAAGTAACGATGGTGTTGGGTTAGTTGGGTTGAGAGAGAGAATTGAGAGTCTAGGTGGCACGTTTGAAACTGGGATCAATACGCCTAATGGTTTTTTTGTGTTCGCATCATTTTCATTTAAGGAATAGCCGTTGGTTGAATTAATATATTTATGCAAGAAATTAACGTAATCCTCATTGATGATCATGCGGTCGTTCGAGAAGGTTATCGAAGACTCCTGGAGAGAGATCCGGATATTAAGGTTATAGCAGAAGGTGAGACGGCAGATGAAGGATATCGGCTGGTTTGTGATAATCAACCGGATGTCGTGGTCATGGACATAACGCTACCAGGAATGAGCGGTATTGAGGTGACGCGTAGAATATTGAACAAAGTTCCTGAACAAAAAATTCTCATATTCAGTATGCATGAGGATATGGTGTTCGTGAACCGGGCGTTTCAAGCTGGAGCAAAGGGATATGTAACCAAGTCTGCAGCCCCGGAGGCTTTAATTGAGGCAGTGCGACAGGTTTCTGAGGGCAAGCTATATCTGAGTAATGAAATGGCGCAATCGATAGCCAGCCAAACGATATCTGACAGTGGAAAGGATATTGATTTACTCTCGGGTCGAGAATTTGAAATATTCCATTTGCTTGTTCAGGGGAAAACACTCAATGAGATATCTGAAGCGCTTCATATTTCGTATAAAACCGTGGCAAACTATCAGTCAAATATCAGGCAAAAATTGGGAGCGACGACGGCCGCACAAATTGTTCGTATCGCCATTGACCATGGTGTCATTTCCTCCGTAGACAAGTCCTAGATTGATGAAAATGTCGCCTCGGGAAGAATTCCTACCTTCAAACCGTTGAATTAGCTCGTGTGTAAGGATGGCGATCTGTGTATCGTTAGGATCGTCACGCATGCATACTCCTTCTGTGATTCTGAGCCGTCCTTTGTTGAGGACGGCTTTTTTTTGGATAACAGCTCTTATGGGCTTGCGCATCGTTAGAAAGTCACCGTAGTCTAATCGCTAGATGGATATCTAAAAACTAAGCATAATAAGGATCTAAACATAAAGTATATTGGGGGTCATGTGAGCGAGAA
>CAJQIK010000111.1 GCA_905478365.1 uncultured Burkholderiales Genera incertae sedis bacterium | reverse complement strand
ATCTGCATAAAACATCAGACTTTCTCCTAATGCGCAGAACTCTCCCAAGGAATCCCACCGAAGATGATTTTCAGAGAGTAATTGCTGCACGTGTTTAGGTGCTGAACCACCAGCTCCGGTTTCAAATAATCCTCCACCATTCATTAACTTAACAATGGATAACATTTTTGCAGAAGTCCCTAGTTCCAAAATTGGAAATAAGTCAGTTAAATAGTCTCTAAGCACGTTACCAGTAATCGCGATTGAATCATCCCCATTACGAATGGTCTCTAGAGTCAACCTGGTCGCTTCACGAGGTGCTAAGATATAAAATTGCTCCGCCAGACCTTCCGCTTGCAATAAAGGCTCCACATAAGCTAGTAACTGGGCGTCGTGAGCACGCGAACGATCAAGCCAGAATACTGCTTGAGAACCGGCTGCCTGCTTCCTTGATAGTGCGAGCTTAATCCAATCCTCAATAGCTGCTTTTTGTGTTACCGAAGAACGCCATACATCGCCCTTCTCCACCACGTGCTCGTGGAGTATGTCACCATTTGCTGCGATCATCTTAATCGTTCCATCAGAAGGCATTTCAAATGTAGTCGGATGCGAACCATATTCTTCCGCCTTTTGCGCCATCAGCCCAACATTCGCAACTGCGCCCGAGTTTGAAGGGTTCAACGCACCGGTCTCTCTAAAGTAATTAATGGTTTCGTCATAAACCGGAGCGTAGCAGTTATCAGGAATCACGCATTTAACGTCTCTCTCTTTCCCATCGGACCCCCAGCCCTTTCCTCCCGCTCGAATGACAGCAGGCATCGATGCGTCAATAATGACGTCTGAAGGCACATGTAAGTTCGTAATACCTTTATCGCTGTCCACCATATATAAATCAGGACGAGCCTTTAAGGTGCCACTAATTTCATCTAAAATCTCGGGCTCTCCTGATAAACGATTCAAAACGTCACCAAGACCCGCGTTTGGGTTGACGCCTAGCTCTTCGAATTGACGCGCGTATTTTTCGAAAATAGGCGCAAGGAACGTGGTGACCGTGTGACCAAAAAGAATGGGGTCAGATACTTTCATCATAGTCGCCTTAAGGTGCAACGAAAAAAGTATATTCTTGTGTTTCGCATCGTCAATTTCTGATACGAGAAATGCTCTTAACGCTCTCACACTCAGGAAGGTAGCATCAACAACCGCACCTTCGCTGACTGGGACTTCATCTTTCAGCGTGATGGATTCTCCGTTCAGACTTGTAAACTCGATTCGCGCAGCGCCCGCTTGCATTGCACTCGCTGTAATAGAACGCTCGTTCGCGTAAAAATCATCGCCAGACATCGAGGCAACATGAGTTTTTGAATTCGCTTCCCAAACACCCATCGAGTGAGGATTAGCTTTGGCGAACTCTTTGACTGCTTTTGCCGCTCGTCTGTCAGAGTTCCCCTCTCTCAAAACGGGGTTGACGGCTGAACCCTTAATCGAATCATATTTCTTCCGTATCTCTTTCTCTTGGTCTGAGCTCGGGACATCTGGATAATCAGGAACCGCAAAGCCTTGTTGCTGTAGCTCATCAATTGCCGCCTTTAACTGGGGAATAGAGGCCGAAATGTTCGGTAGCTTAATCACATTTGCCAATGGCGTTTTTACAACATGACTAAGCGCTTCAAGATCATCGGTTTGACGCTGTGAATCGAGCAGATGGTCCGGAAATATAGACAGAATACGGCCAGCTAATGAAATATCTCTGCTTCCAACCTTGATGTCTGCGCTAGACGTGAATGCTTTAATGATCGGTAATAACGAACCACTTGCTAGCTCTGGGGCTTCATCAACTATTGTGTACACGATATCCATCTCTTGACCACTACTCATGATTCATCTACTCCCTCTTACCTATTTGACATACGAACACTGATTTAAACCAAATTTTATTTGCCGTTGATTAAACCAATTATGCTGAAACCATAATGATATCGTAGTTGCAAGCAAGGAGGATTGATACTGAGCACGTAAGCTTTCAAAGGCTTATCCCGAACTAGCTCGCATTATCCTTCGCAACAAAATACTTTGGATCCTCGATCACGTTCACCTCAACTAGGTTACCTGCCCTTTTTAACAATCTTCGACAATCCTGGCTTAAATGAACCAAATGTAATTTCTTTCCCGCATTTACGTACCGCTCAGCCAAACTATCAATGGCCTCAAGTCCAGAATGATCCGCGACCCGTGATCGAGCAAAATCAATAACAACATCGTCATTATCTTTTTTGGGGTCAAACCGCTCGAGAAAGGACGCGACAGAGCCAAAGAATAACGGCCCCGTTACCGCGTATACCGTCGAGCCTTTGTGATCTTCTCTCGATTCGATTCGAATATATTTCGCATGCTCCCAACTAAACACCAACGCAGAAATTAAAACACCTACGACAACAGCAACAGCTAGATCAGTTGCTACCGTAACGGCTGAAACAGTGATCAGAATTAAAGCATCGCTTAGCGGTACCTTCCCGATAATTCTGAAACTCGACCATTCAAACGTACTGATCACAACAATAAACATAACTCCGATCAGTGCGGCTAGTGGGATTTGCTCAATCAGTGGGGAAGCAATTAATATAAATAACAAAAGAAACAGCGCTGCACTAATTCCGGAAAATCGTCCGCGGCCGCCAGAATTCACGTTAATCATGCTTTGTCCGATCATAGCGCAACCACCCATGCCTCCGAAGAAACCGGTGACGGTATTAGCAACCCCTTGTCCAATGCACTCTTGATTTCCGTGACCGCGTGTTTCGGTTATTTCGTCTATCAGTCGCAGAGTTAATAACGACTCAATCAAACCAATTGCCGCCAATATAATCGAATAAGGGAGAATAATTAGAAACGTATCGAAGCTAAGCGGCGCTGTTGGAAAATGGAACTGAGGTAATCCTCCACTAATGGACGCCACATCACCCACGACCTTCGTATCTAGCTTGAACCACCAAACTAAACCCGTAATAGTTGCTATAGCAACCAAGGAAGCGGGTAGCGCTGTTGTGAACCGAGGTAGGTAGTAAATTATCAACATCGTGATCAATACAAGTCCGAGTAACAAATGCAAATCGCTCCCCTGGAGCCAAGCGACATCGATAATTGAGTCCTGCATAAAAGTACCGGCTAACCATCCTGGCTCCCCTGACTCACCAAATTGCCTGAGTTGCGCCAAAAATATCACGATAGCTAGGCCATTAACAAAACCCAGCATAACCGGGTAAGGAACGATTCGAATAAATTTACCTAACTTCAGGACACCAGCCGCAATCTGTATCAGACCCATCAAAATGACCGCGAAAAATAAATATTCAACACCATGTTCAGCAACCAAAGAGACCATGACCACGGCCAGAGCCCCTGTCGCCCCGCTGATCATACCCGGACGGCCGCCTATACATGCCGTAATAAGTCCGACCATAAAGGCCGCGTAAAGACCAACCAATGGGTCGACGCCGGCTACGAACGCGAATGCTACCGCCTCAGGCACTAATGCCAGCGCTACCGTGAGTCCGGAGAATAAATCATTTTTCAACGACATCACTTGATTAATACGAAATTCAAACATTATTTTTTAGTTCCGATCTTGTGTGAAAACGCAACGCCACCACCACAGTCAGCGCTGCAAAACTGAATACTTCAATCGAACTCTTCTAATAACGTGAATCTGATTTGTACTCGAATGATTATCCAGAGATAAATGCCCACTGGACATTGGGCTGGTTATGATAAAAAGATGGACTCGCGAACTTCTCCGTGTAAACCTGTTAACAAAATATCTCTTTAAGTTGTCCCGATTCAATCATGTTAAAAATTAACCGAGATTAGAACCCAGTTTATGGTTGTTTTCTATTCGCGTTGCAAGGGATACAGGTCATCTAGCGGACCGAACCATAACACATTGACGACGTCTACGAGTTGAGGTGATTAGATATACTTGATAATTATTACTTTGGTCACGTCTGAAGTAAATATTACGGTTACGACATTTCTTAGGAGAGCACCGAGCATGGCTGATTTACCAAATACAAATAACGAAGAGATTGAAAAATTCAAAATAATCGCTCAATCAGATAATGATCGACCTGTACTCATGTTGAATTTAAATCGGTATCGACCAGAAGCTGAATATCCAAAAGGTAAACTGTACAAGGAATATATGACTGTTCTTGATCAGCTTTTGTCAGAAGTCGGAGGGGAAATTAAATGGCGGACTAAAGTTCATGGGACACTCGTAGGTTCACAGAACATCCATGAAGCGATTGGAATTTGGTACCCATCTCATCGTGCTTTTCTTAATCTCATGAGCGCTCCGTCTTCCGAACGTAACATGCTTCTTAGAAAAGAAGCTGTTGCACATGCGGACTTACATCGTTGTGAAGCGGACTAAGTGCCGCCAGGCTTTAATCAAGACTTACGAAGGCAAACTAGTCGAGCTCATATTCATGATCATATTTCGATCTGGGAACATTAACTTGCTCCTCTCGATACACAATAAAATTTCCGATAGCTAACATATCTAATTCTGTACCCATAAAACATTTAATGGCGTCTGCCGGAGAGCATACGATCGGTTCACCTCGAACGTTGAATGACGTATTTACCAACATCGGAATCTTAGTTTTTTCATAGAACTTGGCGATCAAGGCTCGATAACGACTGTTCGTTACTCCATCTACAGTTTGAATTCGGGCAGAGTAATCGACATGGGTAATGGCGGGCACTTCAGAACGCGGCACATTCAGTTTATCAATACCAAAAAGTGCATCCTCACTATTTGATACCTGCAAACGCTTATCCTTCGCGACGTCGGCAACCAGCAACATGTAAGGGCTATCCCCGTCGTATTCAAACCAATCTGCAACATGCTCCCGCAAAACACTTGGAGCAAAGGGACGAAAACTCTCTCGGTACTTAACTTTAAGATTTAGCTTTTTTTGCATGTCTGGTGATCGCGGGTTGGCTATGATGCTTCGCGCCCCGAGCGCTCTCGGACCGAACTCCATCCGCCCCTGCATCCAGCCCACAGCCTGATCGCTAGCCAAAGCTTGTGCGACGGCATCAATAAAAGGTTCGTCATCGAGTTTATGGTAAGCCAGGCCGCTCGACTCAAGCTGCTTCAATATTTCATCATCATCGAAGCTTGGTCCCAAATAACTACCGAGCATTGTGTCTGCTGAGGACGAAGCTCGTTCCATTCCAAAATGGAGATACCAAGCACACAGTGCAGCCCCGAGTGCGCCGCCCGCATCACCGGCTGCGGGTTGAATCCAAATATTTTCGAAAACTTTTTCCCTCACTAAGCGACCATTTGCGACACAATTGAGCGCGACGCCTCCCGCTAGACATAAGTTTTTTTTATTCGTCTCTTGAGCAATGTTATTAGCAATTCGTATCACGACTTCTTCTGTCACCTTTTGAACGGACGCCGCTAAGTCCATATCACGTTGAGTCAATACGCTTTCTGGAGACCGTGGGAGACCACCGAAGAGCGAATGAAACTTCTCATTAGTCATAGTCAAGCCGGTCGCATAGTCAAAATATGTCATATCAATCTGATAACTCCCGTCATCAGCGATATTCAACAGATTATCCGTTATTAGATTCGCGTATCTCGGCACCCCATAAGGGGCAAGTCCCATGACCTTGTATTCACCTGAATTCACTTTAAATCCGGTGTAATACGTGAATGCTGAGTAAAGTAATCCAAGTGAGTGTGGGAAATGAATTTCCTTTTCAACGCTCACTGAACTGCCAGACCCCAACGCCCAGGAGGTCGTAGTCCATTCACCAACACCGTCTATTGTGAGGATTGCGGCATCTTCAAATGGAGATGGGTAGAAGGCACTTGCTGCGTGAGAGAGATGATGCTCTGAGAATAGTAATCGGTTCTCCCAATTAACAGTATTACCTAAGGTCTGAGAAAGATGTTTTACAAGTATCTGCTTCTGAAATAACTTTTCTTTCACCCAGACCGGCATTGCTGACGAAAAACTTTTAAAACCTCTTGGTGCAAATGCAAGATAGGTCTCCAGCAAACGTTCAAACTTTAAAAAAGGTTTTTCATAAAACGCCACTGCACTGATATCCGCAGGAGAAATACCCGCCTCAGCGAGGCAGTACTGTACGGCTGAGGCGGGAAATGACGGATCATGCTTTACACGAGTAAAGCGCTCCTCTTGAGCTGCAGCTAAAATTTGACCATGTTGAAGTAAGCACGCGGCACTGTCATGATAAAAGGCCGAGATTCCCAAAATATACATGTTCGAATTAATAGCTCACTAGAACAACGTGTAAATAAACGGTGCGACTACGGAGCCTTGAGCGAGAATCAGTAGGCCGCCAAAAACAACCATCACAATGATTATTGGAGCCATCCAGAGTTTCTTACGAACCCGTAAAAAACGCCATAACTCTTTTAACGTCTCAAACATGAATATTTGTCCTAGAATTGATTTTTGAACGCATCAGAGTCACCACTTTGGTTCGACTTCGATTTCCAGTGCGTTTGTCGTGCTTTTATTTTTAATCGGAGTTCATCACGTCTAAAAAGACGCATCACAATTCCCATGGGTGTGAATAAAAAAAAGTAAATAAACCCCATTATTATTGGACTGACGATGGTGCTCAACAGCGCCCCAAATTTCATCCATGAGCGATTGAGAGGCAATAACAAATAAGATTTAAAAAAAGCAGTAGTTGCAAGGACAAATGCCAAAAGGACCAATACGGTGCTGGCGGTAAGTAACCCCTTAAATCCCAAATAGGCACCTAGAGCTCCAAATATAGAAGCAAAAAAATACCCAAATACTCGATTAGAAGGCAATTCAGGCTGTGCTACTTTTTTATTCATAAGCTCTATTAAACATGATTTTGTAGCTTAGCTCGACCGTAGGAAATTCACCCTATTCTAAACAACCTTAAAAAAAAACCAGATTAGTCTTCTAGGACCAATCTGGTTTTCGCAAAAATGCAAGTCAGTGGTACTCACTGACCCGCGATACAGACTCAACCTATGATCGTGCTGAGTACTCCTCGTTCGCTGCCCACCAAATGAACAAACCAAACGCGATTTTATTGAGTACATCCGCCAAGTTGTAGACGATGTTTAAAGTACCAACGTCTGTGCCACCCGCAAGATATCCAAGGAAGTAGCCGATTGGATAGATTGCCCAACCCAATGTAACCGTCCACTTCATCAGGCCATAAGCCTTTTTAACAGCGGCAGACGCTTGAGCTGCAGCAACCTTGCTTGCTTCACCTGCGAAGATCTCGTAGAGAATATAAGCCCAACCAATCATTCCAATGACAAAGCCTACGGTCACATCCATGTAACCGGCCTCGCCCATGTAACCAGGAACGAGCATAACCAAAGTTCCGACTAAAAGTCTCCAGAAGATACCACCAGAAACTTTGGTGATTGCTGCGAGGATCAAATAGAACTCGATCATCAGTAGTGGAACCGTTAGGAGCCAATCGATGTATCTAAAGTCTGTTGGTGTGTCGCCGGTAGCAACCCAAACTTCGCGCATGTACATATAATGGAATGCTGCGATGAAGGTAACGAGCGCGCTAACTGTTAGCGAAGTTGCCCATTTACCACCAATCTTCAGCGCTTCCATCAAGAAAAAGATAGTAGCAGCTGCAAGTGCCATTGAAATTAGCCAAAACGAATAACCAACGAAGTCTCCTGACTCAAGCATCAAGGTCTCCGCAAAAGCTGATTGCGCGGTAAGTAAACCCACTACACCGACACCAATTTTATGTTTTACGTTCATATATTGATCTCCAAATAAATTAAATTGTTTAATTTTAATTTTCGCTTGGATTACGCTTTTATTGTTGATTTGACAGTTTGTAGCTAGCCTGCGAAACCTTTGCGACCTCGACAGCATAGCCTATTTTTTGATGAATTTCTTGTATCTTTTTTGTTTATCAAAAACACAATTGAATTTATATACCACGGTCGCTACTCAGTGTTATCTTGTGTTGTAACGGCAGAAGTGTGATTCACGATAAATTGGTTTTACACGCAACGTAATTCGAAAAGACTTTTCTAGTAGATTATTAAAATAAACTCAAAAAAAACAGAATGTTACGGAAGAAACTTGGATAATTTTTTAACTTAAGAATAGAGCTCTTTCAGTAGAAGCTTTTTAGCATTACTAATTTTTATTGCAAAGTACGGTATGACTAACTCAAGAAAAAATAAGAAACTTGTTGTCATTGGCGCTGGTTTTGGCGGTATAGCAGCTGCATTACGTGCAAGAGCCAGAGGACACGATGTAACCATTGTAGATCGCCTCTCTCAACTCGGTGGACGCGCTCAAACTTTCGAAAGAAACGGTTTTAAGCATGACGCGGGGCCTACCGTAATTACAGCACCTTTTCTCTTTGAGGAGCTGTTTTCACTTTTTGATAAGAATCCGAATGATTATTACAAGCCTGTTGCACTTGAAACTTGGTATGAGTTTATCTTCGAGGACAACAAAAAATTTACATATTCTGGGAATCTCGAACACACATATGAGGAGATTCGAAAATTTGACGAAAAAGATGTTATCGGCTACCAGCAGTTGTTAAAAACATCAGAAAAAATATTTGAAATAGGATTTACGCAACTCGCGGATAAACCATTCACATCTTTTTTACAAATGGTAAAACTGATACCTAAATTGATCCGACTGCGAAGCTATCAAACAGTATACAAATTGGTCGCCTCTTACATTAAGAACCCATACTTGAGAAAAGTATTCTCAATGCATCCTCTGCTCGTTGGCGGAAATCCCTATTCAACGACGTCGATATACACCTTAATTCACTATTTGGAGCGCAAGTGGGGTATCCATTTCATTATGGGTGGCACTTCCGCTCTTGTGGATGCGTTAGAAAAACTTATGGTAGAAGAAGGCATCAAAATACAAAAGAATTTTGATGTAGCACACATCAAAATTGATCAACGAAGTAAGCGCGTCACAGAGGTTATTGATACTCAAGGAAATAACATCAAGACAGATCTCGTTATTTATAATGGTGACCCTACCTACGCTTACCAACACTTGTTCGCGGGTATGCTCAATAAACCGATGAGCATGAAACCGACATGGCTGACGCAATATTCAATGGGCCTTTTTGTTCTCTACTTCGGGACAACTCGAAAATATGACGAAGTGGCGCACCACACTATTTGGCTAGGAAAACGTCATAAGGAGCTATTAAGAGATATATTTGAACATAAAAATCTCACCGAAGACTTCTCGTTATATGTCCATCGTCCTACAGCAACCGATCCTAGCTTTGCGCCAGAAAATTGCGATAGCTTCTATGTATTGTGTCCCGTTCCAAATCTCCAATCTGGGACAGATTGGCATATCGAGGGCCCAAAACTCCAAGAACGCATCGTTAGCGCACTGAGTAAGTCTATGTTGCCTCAATTAGAGCAAAACTTAGTGGCCGATTTCTGGATGAGTCCTGAAGATTTCAGGACCGAATATAAAAGCGCCTGGGGCGCAGGGTTCTCCATTGCACCTTTGTTTTCCCAGTCCGCTTATTTTCGATTCAAAAATCAAGATCCAACAGTTAAAAATCTTTTTTTTGTTGGCGCTGGCGTCCACCCCGGAGCTGGACTGCCTGGAGTTGTTAGTTCTGCTAAGGTAACTGACACGTTAATTAAAGACTATCTGAACTCGACGCAAACTTAATCCAGCCGTAAAAGCCGAGCCGTTCAAAACATGAATTTATCTTTAACGTCTTTTTCCAGAAAAAGCCTTCGTCAAAACGGTAGAACTTTTTGGCTCGCGTCATTTTTCCTGCCACGGAAACAGGCAACGAAGGCTACTCAGCTCTACGCATTTTGCAGATTAATTGACAACGTCGCTGATGATCTTAATTACAACAATCAAAATATACTCCTCGAATTAAAGGAATACTTTCACACCGAAACCCATGTCCCGGAGACGCTGACAGCTACAGAGCAAGAATTAATTGCCACAATTAAAGCTGCCGATTTTGATACGGATATTATTCAGGAACTATTATCGGGGTTAATAGGTGATCTAGGAGAAACTGAATTTGTTTCACAAAGGCAACTCCTCCGCTACGCCTATGCCGTCGCTGGTACTGTTGGCATACTCATGAGTAAGATTATGCAGCGTCATAAAAGGGAAGCCGAGTTCCACGCGATTGACCTTGGGATTGCAATGCAATTAACAAATATCGCAAGAGATATCCTTGAGGACGCCGAGCTTGGACGAAAATATATCCCTATGCGTTCAAGTATTGAGGAAATTAAAACAAAACAATTAAATAACGACGTCACTCAGAATCTAGATATAGTCATTAATCTCTCGGAAGTTTATTACCAATCAGGGTTGGAGGGACTCACATACCTACCTAGAAAAATGCGTCCTTGTGTTTACATCATGGCAATCCTATATCGAGCTATATCTCGAAAATTAAAAAATAACGGCCTCGCCTGGCAATTGGGTAGAACGGTAGTAAGTCCAATTGAAAAAACGTGGCTAATCGTCCGTTCACTGCCTTTTTGCTTATGGTTAATGGTGATACCTGCACCTAGACTAAACACAACTAGAACACATCAAGGTAACTTACATCGAGATTTGAGTGGTCTACCTGGTACCCATCAATGATTAACCAGCCCATAAATGAGGTGACTATTGTTGGAGCAGGTATCTCTGGGCTTCTCATTTCTCGTCATCTTATAGATCAAGGTACTTTAGTTACACTCGTCGGCCCAGAGGACAAAAGACAGCAAACGCTTTGTACTTGGCGAAATGTTCAAGCGCCTGACTTTTACAATGAGCATTTAATTGGTGCTTGGAGTAGCTGGCAATTCAGGGCTAAGAATAAGAAGATCATTCATCAAGCCGATAAATATTGGTATGAGGCGCTAAACGGACTATCCTTAAAGCGGAGTTTAGAGAATTATTTATCCGAACAACCTACTTTTACGCGTATTCAAGAATTAGTAAATACCGTAAAAAAAACGAAGAATAGCTTTGAAATAAACACCTCCTCAGGCTCTATCACTTCATCCTACCTTCTCGATTCGCGCCCCCCTCAATTTAAAGAGCAGACTTTGACCCAACAATTTTTTGGTGTCGCTATTGAATATGAACGAGCAGAGGAAATCGCTAATCACCCTATTCTCATGGATTTTAATATCCATCAGATCGACCGTGGGTGCGTCATGTTTGTTTATGTGATCCCACTAACCTCTAAGTCGATGTTAGTGGAAGCAACGCTCTTTGGAACGTCTACAGTAGAAGAATCCATCCTTAGGAATTTGGTACAGCAATGGATTGAAGACCACTGCAATGCTGATTATCTAAACAAATCACCAATCTTCGAAGAAAAAGGCATTATTCCAATGGGTCCAGTCTCGTTCACTAATAACGGAAAACCTGCCGGGATCGCAGCAGGCTCAGCGCGTCAAAGCTCAGGTTATGCGCTACAAGGACTTGAACGCCAGATAAACCGATCTAAAGAATCAAATGATTTAGACTCCTTATCCAATTCTCCATATTCGCACTTGTCAACATGGATGGATAAAGTGTTTTTAAGAGTAATCAGACACAATCCGATCCTAGGTAAGGAGATTTTTAGTGCGATGGCACAATCATTAACAGGTGACGAGTTTGCGAATTTCATGGCCGATGACTTCTCGTTCAAAGATAGTCTGAAGATAATACGAGCGTTACCCAAATTTCCTTTCATCAGGGCAATACTCTCAGAATGACCTTGTCTCTAGTTGACTATTTGTCCTTACTTGCCATAGTGATCATTGGCATTCCTCATGGCGCACTAGATCTAGATCTCGCAATCGCTGGAAATTCGGCGACGACACAACGGCGCAGCACTATTTTCGTCATCTACCTTGCGATAGCATTTGTATCTTTTATTTCATGGTATTTGACGCCGAGTATTGCCCTCGGAGTGTTTCTGCTACTGAGTACGGTTCACTTCGGGCGCGCCAATCCACTTCTCCTTGACTATAAAAATAAAAATAGACCGGTCATCTTGATTGGTTCGATCATTTTTCAAGGAGGCTTAACAACGATATTCCTGCCCTGGGTGTACTGGAGTGAGACCAAGATTATATTCGCTGCTCTCGATGCTTACATACCGGCATTTCAACTTATTGGGATCTTTGCTGTCTTAGCTTGGTTGTTGGCCGCATTTGTAGCGTCTCTTCATCATCGCAACGTACGGCTCTATCTTAGTTTAACGATCTTAATGGGACTCGCATTTTTCAAAGAGTTATTTACACCTCTTTGTCTATTTTCGATATTCTTTTGTGTTCTTCACTCAATTCCGCACTATTTGAAAGCATCTGATGAAATCGGCACTTCCCCAAGGAAACCACCGATTGGTTTTTTGGTAAACACGGTGGCTGCTTGGATAATAGTGGCAACTGTTTCAATATTTTTTTACCAGAATCAGAACCTTAATACATCCGCATTAAATGGAATATTTTCAGTTCTTTTCGCATTAACGGTACCGCATATGATCTTAGTCGACTTGTTATTGCCTAACAGACTAACTAGATGGAGAATCACTTAAATGCGGAGTAGACGTCATTAATGCGCTAAAAGTGCCAATGAATTTTATAAACAAAATAAGTTGGACGAAAGCACTTTAGTAGTAATATCTTGACTCAAAGAACAGTAACTTATTTGCCTCTTGAAGACCCAAAATAGTATCAGCCCCGCCCCGGAAGTACTCCATTCCAGAGGTTACTTTAAGCTGATCACTGATCGCATATGTGAGTTTGGGACGAATAAGAAAACCATGGCGAGCTAATAATGTCGCTCCTGATATTTCAAGCTCAAGAGTATCGTTAAACCAGTTTTTTCCCAACCTTAAATTTAAACCATATTCATCGGGGTCAAGTTGGTTATTCATCAAGGCAGATAGAGAGGCCACAGTCCTTATCCCCTGCTGCACTATTTGACGGGGATCCTGGTAGTTCGATACTCGGCGGTAGAACAGTTGAGTTGTCAAACTTAGGTCGTCGCCAAAATCACGCTCTAAAGCGAAAACACCATAAAATGAATTATTTTTAATATTTGGATTGTCACCTGAAGAGTCTTCCGTTTTTGTATACGAAATTTCTGCAGCGTAGCGATTTGAACCACTAATCGTAGCGACGTCTGCGCCGAATATTTCTACATCATTATAAGATTCGATTACTAAAAGATCACTTCCGCGTAAGCCAGAAAGCGACAAGTCAGAGTTTAAGTCGACACCATTAAAATAAGAGATAGACCAATCAAATTGGCCACCAGACTGATCAAATTTTAACGCATATTGATTATCATTTTTAGGAACATCTTTAATGAACTGCAATCCAGGGACCTTGGTTGGCGCAAGCTTATTCGGCTCAAAATGTTCGATCCATATCGCCGTAAGAGTAGAATAAGAACCAAAGATTTTACTAATTTTTATTGCCTCAGTACCAAAACGGTCTTCGTCAATTTCTGGAGATAAAAGGGTGAAATCGCGTGGCGTTAAGTTATCGGTTGGATTTAGTCGATCAGCCCTACCCCAAGCTACAATCTGACGACCCAGTCGATAATCCCAGTCTCCCGATCTAAAATGAAGATAGGCTTCCTTAATTTGCCTATCAGTGCTTCCTCCGCCAAACGTATCTTCGTCGTAGACATAGGCCTCTGAATACAGTGTTAAGCCTCTTCTTAGACGCTTATCCAGCTTGAGCCAGACGGAGCTAGCGACAAAGTCACCGTCGTTATCGCTTAAGCGATTTGATGACCAGTAACCGGTCCGCAAAGAACCCGTTAATCCAAATTCGTTTAATGGTGAGGACCACCCCTTCTCATTCTCCTCAGAGAGCAGTAATAGCTCGTCAAGTTGATCTGGTTCAAAGTCTTGCGCGAAAACGCCAACTGGTTTGAGAAGCGATACCAAAAATAAAGCGAACCATATTTTCCAGGCTCGCTTTATTTTTAGAAGAAACTCACCACTCATTCACTTTCCATGTAGCGCGTCGTGAAGAACGAGTTTTTAACGCCAACATTAACCTTCAACTTATCGACCTTGATGACTGTCGAGTGCCCAGAAATAACGTTTAATGCACGCAATTCTCTTGCAGTCCATCGATTTTTTTCTGGTTCAACAAGTTCTATATTTTTGAAGCTCATTTGCTTATATAAAGCACCGGACAAGTTATACATTTCAGACTTTCGTGCAACAAAAGTATCTTTTTGAATCCAGCCTACCCGTTTTGAGTACCCTGAATTTTTAGCTATCGTTTTGCTCTTTGGTAAGGACTCTATGATGAAGCACTCAAAACCATCAACGAGTTCTTCTCCAACAATCGAGTGCTCCCAATCTTGAACCTTGTGTCCAATTACGTCACCATAAGAAAAATCCGTTCCAACAAAACTATCCCTTTTATTACTTGAGACGAGTCTGCGAACCTTTTTCATACTCGGTAAGTACAACCAGATGTCATCATCTTTAGCGGATTGTTCTACAAGCAAAGAAACCATCCCTCGAACATCAGTAGGCTCAATAAATCGAGTCATTCTCATGTTGTCTATCCCATTTTCTTTCAATTTCGTCGTACCGAACGTCTTACGCACACGCTCTTTACCTGATTTATTACGTAAAATAAACGTGGCTTCCGACTCCGAGTCAGTGACCTTAGTAATGACAAAGTTTTTTTCCATGATTTCAATCGCAGACTGGGCAGAGCCACTAAGTGGTGCCAACCAAAACACTGTCCCAAGAATTGCAATTAACGCCTGACTCTTTAAAACACTAACATCTACTTTCATTTTTTTACTCCGTCAAAGATAAATTTTGGTCTAAACTTAAGTATCAAAGCTGGCATTATTGTGAGGGCTGCTGTAACACTCACAATCATCGCAGTTGCAATCAAAATAGCTGTCCACGTATGGGGGTAATATCCGCGTGAAAATGCCTGTACCGCATAACCTCCAGCAACAGCCGATGCCACGAACAAACAAGCCTTACCAGCCGTCCTTAGAACTTTACGGAAGGCTTCATCTACTTCCGTACCTTTTCCAAGCTCCTCACGAAGTCGGAAGAGCATGTAGATTGCGTAATCGGCCCCAATTCCAATAGCCAGTGATGAGACCAACGCAGTAGGAATATTTAAACTCAGACCAAGAATACCCATCAAACCCATATTAGTTAAAACCGCTAAGAGTAACGGGGTGATTACGAGTAATCCTGCCACCGGTGATCTAAAAATGATGGAAGCAAATAAAAACACCACTCCAGCGATTTGCGCAATATTAAGCAGCTTATCTTTAACGATGACTTCTGCCAACGCAGCACTTTGCGCAACACTACCTCCAACATTTACTGTAATTGATGGTGGGAAGTTCTCATCCACAAAAGCTTGTATATTGCCCCACAAATTAAGCATATCGGTCGTATTATCACTATGTGTAAATATGACCATATTCGCTAACTGGTAGTCGTAATCCACGTACGGATCGAAATCTCCTGGCGAGCCAGACATGGAGTAAATCAAAAGGTACTCAGCGATTGTATTTCTGTTGTCTGGTATGCGGTAAAACTCAGGATCATCCGCATTCATCGATTTATTCATCTGTTTGATGAACTGAGCAATTGAGAGAACTTTACCCACATGAGGTTCAGTTTCGATAAATTGAGCTAACTTATCCATTGCTTTTAAAACCTCAGGATCTTTGATGGCATCCTGTTCACCACCGTCAAACATCAAGTAAATATTATTTGTACCAGCCATTCGCTCGTTCAAGGAACTGTCGCTTTTCATCAGTTCCAGATCAGGTGAGAAATATCCTTTGAGCGAGCTCTCTATGCTCAACTTAGACGCGCCATAGACAGATACAACGACCAACACCGCAGCGATGGAAAAAATATGTTTCCTATTTGGACCCAAGATCGTGTTCGCGTAGAAACCCGTGATTTTGTCCCAAATTCTCTCTTCTTTCTCTAGGTCTGTCTCCCCTTGACTGGGGGGAGGAAGAATTGCTCTAAGCGCTGGGATCAATGTCATTTCTACGATAAGAATACTAAGAATACCAACACCAGAGAAAACCCCAAAAACCCGGATCGAAACAATATCGAAAACCATCAGTGAGAAAAATCCACAAGAGGCAACTAGGCCCGCTGTCAGCATGACGGGACCGATTTTCACAATTGAGTCAATAACAGCCTGCCGATTTGCCGCAATACTGTTCTTGTCAGAAACGATACTCTTCGGATTAAACACATACATGATCAATCGAATCGTCGCCCAAAGAAAGAAAACCCAGACTGGGATCAGCGATATGGCGCCGACACGAAGAACAGCAGCAACACCATCACTAAGCTCTCCAGTTTGGTATCCTTGGATAAGTCCCCAAACAACTGGAATTCCGAGCATTATCGGTGATAATTTTCCAAGTATCCGACTTGCATCAAAAAACTTTGTTTTCGTGTACTCAGCGCCACCAGGCTGCGCAATATTATATTCCTCATAATATCGTTTCAATAACTGAACTGCATGGCCGGCCCCCACGGCAAGAACTAGAATAGGCGTCAAGGTATTGAATATGTCTAAAGGAACTTTTGCTAACCCCATAAAACCTAGCGCCCAAATCACCGCTATGATCGGGGTCACTAAAGGTAGTATCAAACCTTGTAGCGTTCTAAATGCTTCAAAGTGAATGATCCCAATAATAATAATCGCTATCATCAGTAGTAAAGGTGTTCGTTCCGCGAATTTCTCAATCAGAGCAATGAATGGCGGATATCCGGTTACTTCTATAGTCACTGAATCATCGCGTTCCGGATCAACGGCTTCGTTAATACGATCAGACACATACGTGAAACCGACTCGACCCTCTTTCTTATCCTCATCGGAAGCGTCTCTAACTTCCGCTAGTATGGTCAATGTTTTAAAGTCCTCAGAAACCACTGAATTCATATACGCATCGTTACGAATTAGGGCGTCTTTCAACGCGGCTAAATCCTCAGGTGAAGTCGGCACTTCCTCCATCATTTGCTGTACTTGCATGCCTTCAGCTGTACCTTTGATATCTTTTGCTCTACTTGCGGCTATAGATAAAAGGTTTGTTTGGACTACTCTCGGCGTCTCACTGAGTTTTTGCGTAATACGTTGGACTTTCGAGAGCACATTAGGTTGGAAAACATCGCCCTCTTTTGGCGTAATTCCTATCACGGCAACATACCTCGAACCGAAAACCTCTTCAACCTTCAAGGTAGTTGATACAAAAGGGTGGGATTGAGGAACGATCGTATTTGGGTCAATGATAACGGTTAGGTTACCGAGATTTTTTATAAAAAATCCTGTTAATCCTAAAATGATCAGGACTACAGCCCACCTAAAACGCACTATCCATTCAATATAATTTCGCATTAAATTCTCGCTTTTTTTACGTTTACATGTAAGACACAGTTGTACTTAAAATCGAGCGTTTTACTGGTTCGATCTCTGCCACGGCTATGAACGCGTGACCAGGCACACCCCTTACTCATCTATTTTCACCGAAAAAATGTGAGACTCGGACAGCGAGTATACCTCATTTGTTAACTACGTAAACATGGCGGATTGATGCGGTATAATCTGAATATGGGTTATCACAAGACAAACTTAAAAGAACGCCTCACACAAATAGCCTGGGATATTTGTAACGAACAGTCATGGCAACAAGTCAATATGCGTTCTATTGCCAAGATTGCAGGCGTTTCATCAACAGCTATTTACCGACATTTCACCAGTAAAAATGACTTAAAAGCCGCATTAATGATCCGAGGCTATCAACTTTTATCTCATGGTACGAGCTTGAATACTTCAAATGATTTTGCTGACTACGGCGCCCAATACGTACGATTTGGGTTGCGTTATCCATATATCTACGATTTGATGTTTGCAGACACCGATATAGATATCAATCAGCACCCGGCGCTACAAACCATATCGAACGAAGCGTGGGATGAAGTTGTAAACGGTATCAAACGCAATCTCCCCAACCTACCCGAAAAAGAAGTTCTAATTGTCGCTTACAACACATGGGCTCGCGTTCACGGTCTCGTGGGGATTTTGCGACGACCGAACCTATGTGGCAATCAAAGTGAAACTCTAACCTGGATCGAAAATAATTTAGAGGAGTACCTCAAGAAGACTCGCAACGTGGACTTTACTGCTTGAATTATTTATTCAGCTGACCGGCCAGACGGAAAATGGGATCCTTACGGCAAACAGTTTAGCAATCAATTAGGTGTGTTTTTTAACTTGGTAAATAGTCAACCAAACAAAACCCGCGATAATGGGGATCGATGCCGCTTTGAGCGCCACAAGGTCTATACCCCACGCTTCAAGCGGAAAAGACATTCCTAAAAAGCCTACAAGGCCTACTCCGTAGTACGTGACGGCGGCAATCGATAAACGTTCCACCGTCTGTTGTAAACGAAGTTGAGTCTTTGCTCGCCTATTCATAGAAATCAACAGTTCTTGATTCTGACGCTGGATGATCATTTCAGTCTGTGTTTGCAGTAAATCACCGGCTCGGCTTATACGTTCAGAAAGACGACGTAACCTTTCGGAAAAAGCACGGCAGCTGTCAATAGCCGGCAGCATCCGGCGATTCAGAAAGCCCTTGACGCCTTGGAAACCCTCTACACGACTCACACGCAACCCTTCAAGTCTGTTTTCTACAATGCTGTCATAAGCTTTAGTCGCAGCCATACGATAAGACGCTTTCGAGTAAATGTTTTCTAGATCCGCCGCTTGCGCCGACAACTTCGACAGCATACCTTCGACATGACTATCGGGCTGTTTAATTTGCTCCGCGAGCTCGTTGGTGATCTCACCAACGTGTCGCGTAATTGAATCTAGTTTAGATCCATATTCTGTGACGGTAGCGAATCCTAATAGCGCGAGCAATCGGTAAGTCTCGAGTTCAACAATTCGCTGAACAGCGCGCCCTAGCCTGCTCGCCACCATGCTTTTATTAAACAGGGCTACTCGTGAGAATCCAGCCGCGTCAATATCGAACGCAAAATATACCTGCGCCGCCCCGTCACTAAATTGATTCGCCGCAACTGCTCGAGCTTGCATCAACTGAAGCATCTTTTGTTCAGTTAATCCGTCCGGTGGTTCTCCCCCAACCTCTAACCAAATCGCATGAAAAATTTGTCCCGGAGATGCATGCGCCCATTCGATTGGGAGAGCGACACTACGTGCGTTATAGGCATCAGGTGAAAGTCCAACTAAAAGCGAATCATACTTTTGAATGAAACTGACCGAAATAAACTCTGTATGCCTCTCAAAATCTAGAGAATAATGACCAAGATTAAAAGAGGAAAACTTGCTGCTCAACGGAATGGGCGCCTGCCCTTCTCGCTCTAAAAACTTATTTACATATTCGACGATTACATCCGCGTTACCCTCGACAAGGTAAATGAATCGAATAAACCGTCCAGATCCCGAGAAGTTATCGAATGCGCGCGCATGTAATTCGTCCGAAAGTGTTCTTCTTAAATCTACAGCATCCATTATTTTTCCATTCTCTGGGGCATCAATAGATCTCCAATCTTAATCTTCACGATTTCTTATTTCAAAAACTCATATATCAAAGACAATCCTTCTGCATTCTTCATCAACCAAACAGACCTTAGTTATCGATAAACCACTCAGATTACTGTCTATGAAGGAAATTTAATAACTAAATACTTAAACACATTAGACTTCATTAACCCTAAACTTTGGCAATGAAAAAAATCCAATGACCCACATGCAATATGCCACTATAAACCCATACTACTGCGATGTGTCTGCCCTTGCTTTATGCAATTTCTTAAAGCTATCAATAAGCCGATGGTGACGATCTAACCCTGCTAACGCTGGGTTCGTCGGCGTTAAACCGAAGAATTTTACGCTACCATCGACTGATCCTATGACAGCATCCATACGATCTTGACCGAACATGCGATAGAAATTAGTAATATAGTCGTGTAACGTAAGTTTACCATTGAGCTGCACTTCCAAAACAGCGCTCAATGCTTGGTAAAACAATCCACGTTCAACCGTATTGTCGTTGTATTGGAGAAAAACTCCGGTTAACTCAAGGGCTTCATCAAATTGTTCCAACGCTAAATGAATTAGAAGTCTTAGCTCGAGAACTGTCAATTGCCCCCAAACCGTATTGTCGTCAAATGCGACTCCTATTAACGTTGAAATATCTGAGTACTGATCTATTTCGTTGCTACACAAACGTTCATTTAAGACAATCAAACTAGAATCACTCAAAGAATGTAAATTCAAAATATCGGAACGAAATATCAATGCCTCATTTGTGTTATTCCAAATTAACTCTTCAACCGGATATACCTCGGAATAACCAGGCACAATTATTCGGCAAGCTACAGCACCAAGCTCGTCATATGTTGCAACATAAACTTCTCTATTAAGATCTGCCAGTATATTAAATAGCGTTGCTGCTTCCGTTACATTTGATTTTTCACTGTTACTGGAAAAATCCCAATCTACAAACTCGTAATCTGATTTATTACTGAAAAATCGCCACGATACCACTCCACTAGAATCAATAAAATGTTCCACAAAATTATTGGGCTCGGTCACCGCGTTACTGTTAAATGTTGGGCGAGGTAAGTCGTTCAACCCTTCAAGGCTTCGACCTTGAAGTAATTCAGTAAGACTACGTTCTAGAGCTATTCCAAAACTAGGGTGAGCACCAAAGGATGCAAAAACGCCGCCGGTATGCGGATTCATCAAAACGACACACGTCACAGGGTAAGTGCCACCTAAAGAGGCATCTTTAATCAAAACTGGAAAACCTTTGGATTCTAATTCTTGAATACCCGCAACGATTGCCGGAAATTTTTTCAATATCTCATGCGGTACATCAGGTAGTGAAATTTCACTTTCTAAAACTTGCCGTTTAACAGCACGTTCGAAAATCTCAGAAAGACACTGAACCTGCGCTTCAGCAAGCGTATTTCCCGCGCTCATACCATTACTTGCATATAAATTTTCGAGCAAGTTAATGGGAAAATACACTTCTTTTCCATCTGATTGCCGAAGAAATGGAATTGAACAAATTCCTCGATCTATATTTCCAGAGTTTGTATCAATTAGATGCGTACTTCGAAGCTCTCCCTCTGGATCATAAACCTTCAAACAATATTCATCGAGAATATTTGAGGGTAATAAATTGTTTACCAAGGGCTTAGACCAACGCTCGTTTGGGTAATGTACAAAATCCAAATCCGCAATTGATTCGCCCCAAAAATACTGGGAGTAAAAGTGGTTATTCGCGAGTCTCTCGATATACTCTCCTAGGGCAGATGCTAATGAACTTTCTTTGGTAGCGCCTTTACCATTTGTGAAACACAACGGTGAATGCGCATCACGGATATGTACCGACCAAACATTGGGCACAAGATTACGCCATGACACGATCTCGATCTTGATGCCCAAATCAAATAATATCGTCGACATATTAGCGATCGTTTGCTCGACTGGAAAATCTTTACCGGCAATAAAAGTATTGGTTTTAGATAAAGGATGTAATTTAAGCAGTGATTGCGCATCACCATTCAGTTGATCAACCTCCTCGATAATGAAATCAGGGCCCTCCTGCACGACCCTTTTGAC
>CAJQIK010000110.1 GCA_905478365.1 uncultured Burkholderiales Genera incertae sedis bacterium | reverse complement strand
GCCCAAAATGCTAATCCTGCTAAAAATTCGGCCGTTAATCCGAGTTGCTCTTTTACGTAGAAGGAGCCGACGATTTGCGTGAGTGGGGAAATACCTGCCGCCACGTACACCATGAGTGGGGGCAGAAAGCTGATCCTAAATTCTCTCGCAAGCCCAAGAATATGCTGGTCAAACCAATTCCAGATACTAGAGGTCATATATACTCCTTACGTGTTTTCCTAAGACCTTTCTGAATCGACTTGTCTTATTTTGTCTCATGATATATCAATGCTCACCGAGCCTAATTCAGGGATAGAGAAGGTTAGGTGATCTCCTGATTTTACGAATTGTGTGGTGATCATCGTTCCCGTCATTACGATCATACCGGCTTCGATAACTTGTTTTTGTTCAAGAATTTTGTTCGCTAGCCAAGACAGCGCATTGAATGGATGCCCTAAAACATCTCGACCATATCCAGTGTCAACCAGTTGCTCGTTGATATAAACGGTGCCCTGCAGATCAGCGAGGTCTAGATTTCGCCAATCTTTGACCATCTGACCATGCACGAGTCCTGCGTTCCAGGCGTTATCTGCTATGAGAGTTAAGACCTCATTGCTGATTCGATCGTAGTCAGCGTTTCTATCATCAACAATTTCAAGCGCTGGAGCAATCGTGTCAATCACATCAGCAATATCATTGGCATTGTAGGGTTGACCCTTTGGTACTAAGTCCGTTTTTAAAACAGCAGCTATCTCACATTCGATACAGATACGGCCGTAATCCTTGGCAGCGAGTGAAGCTCCGTCGGTATAGATTAAATTCTTGTGTAATGGCCCGCTAAAAGGGGATGGAAACCGCAGGAGCTTTTGCATGACCTCCGACGTTAAGGCGACTTTGTATCCAGCGATTGCACCCAGTGTTGATTTCCTGAGATCAAATAGCTCAGATTGAATCGCATAAGCGTCTGATTCCGTCTTTGCCGCAAGGTGTGACGGTAAACTTACGAAAGACACATTTTTATTGTGTTGCTCGACCAAGAATTTGGCTGCCTTTAAAGCGTGTGTGGGTCGAGTCTGCATGATAAGCGTTTATCGTGAATCGTTATACCAGTGATCTTGAGTTCGAGAGCGAAAGCCCATTTTCATAATACGACTTTATTAGTGTAACATTCATCAATTCGAGCTTAGGTCGCCTGATCGGTGAGTTAGTTCTACGTTGGGGCCTTAATGTTGCGGCCCATTTAATTTCTGGCAAGTTGATTTATGTTTTTTGCTGCACTCAATCGTACATTGATCATATCGATGTCTTTAGCACCGTTGGCGCTACTGGCCCCCTCAGCGCTCGCGCAAAGCGAGACTGACGCAGTTGTGATGAAGCTTCAGGACGAATTCGTTTACGGGCGTAATCGCGGTCCAAAGATGGGCTACGTTGAGCCTGAGGTGTTCGAGCCACTATCCGATCCGTTGTACAGGGCAGGTTACAAAAATTATCGACCTGTGGGCGTAACGGGCGAACAAATGAAGATGAATGCCATGGATCGAACTAAAGATCTGGGGACGATCCTGGCCTGTGCAGATGGATGGTTTTGGCCATTCTCAAGAACTGCGAGAAATAATGAACCCGCGGGTTTGGAGGTCGAAATTCTAAATTCGATCGCAAAAAAGCATGACCTCAATATTGACATGATGTGGGTCAACATGAACACTCGTTTTGGTTACGGAGCACCGGGCGGTGCGTTTGATCTATCCATCAATCGCGGATTGTGCGATATCGTACTGGGGTTGACCGTCACAGGCTCTGATGACCATCAACTGGACCCAAGTCAAATTGTCTACAGCAAGCCTTATATGAGCACAGGTTTTGTGTTAGTGACTCAAGGCCCCGCGAAGGGATTGACCAGTTTGGATGATGTTAAAAACTTGAACGTAAAACTCGGGTTGCCTGCATATTCTCCCATGAGTGATTATGCAGATGAAAATGGTATTCCGCACGAAACTTTTTTTCAAAACTTCAGGGTGATTGATGCCATGGTTGAGGGCAAAGTCGATGCTGCGATGATTTGGTCTGGTGCAATTTCACAGGCAAAATTAAATCGTCCTGAAGGCCAATTTCAAATGGTTAAAGGGTATGTTCCTATTCCTGAGATGCGTTGGGATAGTGCCTGGGGGTTAAAAAAAACAGAGGTAGAGTTTAAGAAATTTATCGATGATGCATTCGATGAGATGCTTGAGTCAGGCGAGATTAAAAGGATTGTCGAACGGTATGGTATGCCGTACTACCCTCCTATGGAGTAGCATTTTCAGTAGAGATTTAAATTTTCATTATTGAGATTGATGAGAGGAAAAACTGATGGATTTTGAAACAATTGTACATTTCAGCGTAATGTCCGGAGGTTTGCTGCCGTTGATGGGACTTCTTCTACTGGTCACGATTATTGTTATCGTGGAGAGACTGTATTTTTACCACCGCGTAGTGAGTAGTGGATCGACTTTGGAACACGACTTAAACGTTGTTGAATATCAAAATGCAGGGCAGCTTAAAACGCTAGAGGGGCATTACGAGACAACATTGCAAGTGGCATTGATAGCTGCTGCAACGTCAGCGAATAATGACGACGCGGAGACGATGGATCGAAAAATTGAAGAGTCAATTATGTGGCAATTGCCAAAACTGGATCGTGGCATCTGGGTTTTAGATACTTCGGTAACGCTGGCTCCCTTAATGGGATTGTTGGGCACGATCATCGGTATGGTTCATGCCTTCGACATCCTGGGTGCAGCGGATAATTCGGGTAGCTCTACCAAAATGGTGACAGGTGGTATCGCAGAGGCACTTGTCGCGACCGGGGCGGGACTTTTAATTGCAATTGTTGCCGTACTATTTCTCAATCATTTCAATAAGCGTATTCGTGTCGCATTACACCAAATGGATCTGATTAAGACCATGCTGATTAACCGATTTCACGGCAAGGCTTAAGCGCGCCGTTGATCATCTATAAAACTTAAAGATTAATACGTTAATAAATGCCTATGTTTAGACGGAGCAGAAATAGCTATTTTGAAGTGGAGCGTCCTAGGGTAGAGGTCATACCAATGATCGATATCATGATGTTTTTGCTTGTTTTTTTCGTTGTGCTTTCCGTGAATATGATCGCGGGAACCGGCGTCGATATGAATTTACCAGGATCTAAGACGACTACAGATATTAAAGAGGCAACCATAACTGTGGGTGTTAAAAAAGATAATCAATTTATTGTGGATGGTGAAACGATTTCAGGTGAAAACCTGACCGCCAAGTTACTTGAGCTTAAAGAAAATCGCAAAGTTGCGGTTATTATTGCGGGTGATAAGGATGTCGAATTAGAGACGCTCATTAACGTCATGGATAGCGTCAGAGGCGCTGGTATCAACTCGGTTGGCATTGCTGCGATTGCGGCAAGTCAATAGCGTTAGCCAAGATACTTCAACATGTTTGGAAAATATCGTCCAGTAAAGGCGCTTTGGCCTGAGCTTCATATAAAAGACAAAAAATTCCTACCGCTGTGGGCTGCTCTTTTAATCGCACTTTCATTGGAATTCTCACCATTTTTTGGTACGTATCTTTATGGGTTGCTGGGTCTAGAAGCAATATTTGAGGAGGAGTTTGAAGAACTACCTGAGATCAAAATGACAGTTCAGTTGAATCAAAGACCGGTACTAGAGGTTCCACCGCAAAGCCAACCTGAAGAAGAGGAGGAAGAGGAAGTTGTGGAGCCGGAGTTAGAAAAAATAAAAAATACGATTCCGCTGGTGGAGCCTCGTCCGCTGCCGAACGAGATTTTATCGGAGATAGCTCTAGTGCAACCAGAGGTCGAAGAGGAAGAGGCGGAAGAGCCCCTGCCTTCGGTCTTCCAAGATGCAAAGCCGGTCAATAAGAAGCCTTTCCCTAAGTACCCTAGGGAGGCTGAGGATAATATGATTGAGGGCGATATTACTGTATCAATTACTGTGAATGAGGATGGACGTGTGATGGACGTTCAGGTTGTAAGCGCTAACCCAGCTGGTGTTTTTGATCAAGAGGTTTTAAATAAGGTACGTCAGTGGCGATTTAAGAAAGACGGCACGATGTACGAGGCTGAACAGAAATTTATTTTTAAGATTGACCCCTGGACAAAGTATTAAGTAGCTGGATATTAGATGCAAAAAAAGCCCGATAAATCGGGCTTTTTTTGGTTGGTCTCAGTAGATCTATCCGTACACGGCTTGCGGTAACCACGTAATGATCGATGGGAACACGACGCATAAGAAGACGGCTAGAGCCTGAATCGCAAGAAAGATCAATGCCGACCTAAATATCGTGGCCATACTGATCTCTGGTGGGCAAACGCCCCTGAGGTAGAACAGTGCGTAGCCAAATGGTGGTGTTAAAAATGACATTTGCATGTTCACTAGATAAATTACACCGAACCACAGAACCACCACACTGCTGTCGACACCTGGTAGGCCGAAAAGACCGTCAAAATTGAGTGACTGGATGATCGGTATAAAAATTGGAACAGTGAGGAGCAAGATCCCCACCCAGTCTAGGAACATTCCTAGAAAAACGAGGATAAACATCATGAGCAAAAGAATACCGTAAGGACTAAGTCCAGTTCCCAGGATTGTCTCTGTAATGAAGTCTTGGCCACCCTCTAGAATGAAGAAGCCAACAAATATGGATGCGCCAAAAATAATCCAGAGCACCATGGCGGACGCTCGTGCCGTCGTAACAGAAGCGTCTCTTAGCGCCTGCAGCGAGAATCTTTTATGGATGATCGCAACGATGATCGCGCCAAATGAGCCAATTCCTGCAGCCTCAACCGGCGTCGCAATACCACCAAAGAGCAAGCCAAGCACTAAAAAGACCAAGAAAATCGGTGCGATGAGGTTTCTAAATAATCTTAGTTTTTGTGCAAATGAAACGCGTTCCTCTCGGGGTAAGGCTGGACCTAGTTTTGGGTTTAACAAAGTTCTAAAAAGCACGTAGGCAATGTACATGCCCGACAACATTAACCCAGGCACTAAAGATCCAAGGTAGAGTTGACCGACTGATTGTTGTGCTATGACCGCGTAGAGAATCGCGAGAATTGAAGGGGGAATGAGGATACCTAATGTACCGCCTGCCATGATCGACCCAAGCGCGATTTTATGATCATAGTTTCGTTTTAGCATGGCGGGGAGGGCGATGATGCCCATCGTAACCACCGCTGCGCCGATCACTCCGACCATAGCCGCCAAAATAGTCGATGCTAAGATGGTTGCTGCAGCTAGACCGCCGTTTAGGCCGCCCATCCACTTGTAGACCACGTCAAACATTTCTTCGATGAGCCCGGCTTTTTCCAGCATAGACGCCATGAATATGAACAATGGGATAGCCGCTAGATCGGCGTTGGACATCAACGGATAAATTCGTGTTGGAATAATATTCACCATGGTCTGTCCGCCGACCAGATAAATGAAGACAACACCAAGTCCGCCAACCACAAACGCCATTGGAAGTCCGGCCATAAGCAACAGTGCTAAGGTGCCAAACATCAGCAGTGTGAGGGTTTCAATCTCTGTTTCCATCAAGGATTCAGCAAACGAAAACAGGAATCGTTCGTCCTCATACGGGTCATAAAACAGTATGTTGATAAGCTCGACAATACATATGAATGAGAATCCGGCGGTAGCCAGGATTAAAGCCCACTTCAACAACCCATTAGAGCTTGTCTGGTTGGGGGTGATTGATGGGGTCATGCGGCACCTCCAGAAATTTTTCTGAATAATTGAATGTCTTTAATGAGCTTAGATAAACCGGCAAGGGTCAACAATATGGCACCTAAGACCATCATACCTTTCACCGGATAGATTTGAACTTGCCACGTTTCTTCTGTGACTTCTGCCATATCTAGAGAGTCGAAGAAGAATCGCCAGCAGCTTCCGGCTAAGGCAAGCGCAAAGATAAAAAAGAATATTGAAGTAAAGATGTCTGTAGCAACCTGGGCGATCCTAGACATTTTGATGTAAACCACGTCGACTCTGACGTGATCACCATGAAGCAACGCAAAACCTCCTGCTAGAAGATACTGCATTCCAAATAATAAATAAGACGACTGATGTGCCCAAATGGTAGGTGCATCAAAAACATATCTTGAAATTACTTCGAAGAAGTAAACGCAAACGGCATTCACAGTCCAGAGGGAGACAAAAAGGCCTGATGCGTTCGAGCTCCAATCCAACATTCGAGTTAGTTTGTTACCGTCGTATTCACCACTGTCTGGAACAAGTTCACTGATACGCGCGCCATTTGAAAACCACATGAAGACGAAAGGCATGATGGCGAGCCATCCCCAATAAATCCAATGTGGTAGAACAAAATTTGTTTGATCCATATTCTTCTTTCAGGTTGTCTTGATAAGAGAACGGCGGATAAGTTTTTATCCGCCGTCGTGACCAGTTAAGACATCTCGTCTCTTAGAGTTTTAAACCTTTCACGTCTGCCTCAGTGAGGTAACCCATATAAGGATTCAACATGAAATCCTGTTGTAATTTAAATATTCGTGATGCGTCTTTATCCTTCTTAGCCCATTCGTACCAAATTGGCACCGCGGCTTTACGGAATTGAACAACTTCCTCAGCAGATAGCCTTTGTACTTTGGTTCCTTTGCTTAGGAATTTTTCCATTGCCGCACTATTCGCTTTTTGGACGTTAACGTAGTGATAAACCGAGTAAGTTTTTACCTGTTCCTCAACAAATGTTTGCATCTGCTTTGAAAGTCGTTTCCATGCTCTCATGTTCACAGTTAGATCCATGACATCAACTGGCTGATACAAAGAGGTTTGTCCTGGAGGGCCTGCGCAAATAATGTAGTTTGTAACCTCTGCAAAGCCGAGGTCATAATTAATTGCGGGCCCGACATAGTCAGCCGCATCCACGGTTCCTTTTTCTAGCGCCGGGTAGATGTCTGAACTTGGAAGACTTGTTGTACTTACTCCGAACTTCTCGAATACCTGTGCCACCATACCGCCAGGCAATCGTATTTTCATGCCTTTCAAGTCTTGGAGTGTTTCAACGGACTTCTTTGAGTGAATGATATTACCGTCGTGATGGATAGGGCCTACATAAAAAAGTCCTTTTTTCGCAAAAATCTCTCGCGTCATCTCCAGCATATTCAAACCATAGAACATGGTATCCCATTGGCTGGTTTGATCAGGCCCTGCAGGGTAGGACGTCAAAAATACAGATGCTGGTATTTTCCCTGACCAATATATGGTGAAAGGATTCATCGCCTGAAGAACGCCTGTGCGGACGGCATCGAATAGCGCACTATTGTCGGCCGCTACTGACCTCGCGGGAAATGGTTTTATTGCGAGTTCTCCACCTGATTTTTCTTTGAAGCTGCCAGCCCATTCTTCGAAGAGTTTATAACCGGTCGTTCCTGCGTCCCAACTAGTTTGAACTTTCCATGTTGTCGTCTTTGCTGCTTGGGCGTTCCGAATAAATGGAGCACCAATTAGTGCGGCACCAAGGCCAGTTTTAAGAAGTCCCCGACGGGTGCTGCTGGTTTTTTCCTCCACAGCCTCACTTTTTTTGTTGGGTTGAGTTTTTGCCATATCCAAATCCCTATAGATTGTTTTATTAAACTTAAGATGTGGGCGGT
>CAJQIK010000109.1 GCA_905478365.1 uncultured Burkholderiales Genera incertae sedis bacterium | reverse complement strand
GTAATTGATGGTGGTTGTCCTCAGCTTGAGTTGAATGACTCGCATCAGCCTGAGTTACCTGTGTTTAATGTAACTTGGTCAGAGGCAAATCGATTTGCGAAGTGGCTGTCAAAAAAAACTGGTTTTAGGTACCGATTGCCTTCAAACTCGGAGTGGGAATATGCGGCGCGAGCTGGGTTAGGCATGAATCGTTTTTTTGGTATCCCTGTCGAAGCGCTCTGTAATTTCGCTAATACTTATGACCAGACTGCAGATCAAGAATATCAGTCGGGAGTGGAATGTGTTCCCTGCCCGGACGGTTATCACGAGCTCGCCCCGGTGGGACAATTTGTATCCAATCAGTATGGCGTTCACGACATGATCGGTAACGTATCAGAGTGGACTGACGATTGCGCCAGTCCTGATTGGCGAGGTGCGCCCCAAGATGGGAGGTCATGGGTCTCTGGCGACTGTTCGTTAAGAGGTTATAGAGGGGGCTCTTGGCTAAACAACGAACCATATTATTTGTTCGAATCAGATCGTTTCAGATTTTTAGGTTCTCGAGCGGATGACTTGGGATTTCGTCTGGTTAGAGAAATTCAGTGATGCGATGCTATTGTTTTGCATTAAAGTTATTTCGAGGAACAACCAATTTTTAATATTTTGTGAGGTTAGTCCATAAATTAATCGTGATCTAATGTTCAAAAAAAAATATGGATGCTGTACAGTGGTGAGAAGTCGAGACGTCCGGCTTATCACGGAATTAATTTTTAGAATTTGGACTTAGTCCGCATGAAAGAAACGTTTTGACCAGCTCGAAAGACTCACGTTACTGCGAAGAAACAGAGCCCATCAAAGTGACATCCCTAAGGGTATCTTGTGGGTAACAGGGTCGTCCCACCAAGTTTAATTCGACGAGGTCGTCACGCTTGGTTAAGCCCGCGTCTCTGGCTAAGAAGGATTGTGCTCTGGATTGGTGCTGTTTTGGTTGGTATCGTGGCAATAGTTTTTGCGATGAGTGCTGAGTATGCCAATTCGTTGCATCAAGCAGTTGTCGAGTTCTCTCCCTTATTACCTTTTATAGTCGGACCAGCAGGGTTGGCGCTTGTCGTATGGTTAACCCGTAAATTTTTCCCCGGATCGCAAGGAAGCGGAATACCGCAAACGATTGCGGCAATCAATACGGAGAACGAAGAGCGTAGAGGTCACTACTTATCTATACGGCTCGCTTTGGGTAAGTTCATGTTGACAGTTATAGGCCTTTTTTCAGGCGCCTCGGTTGGTCGCGAGGGACCGACAGTTCAAATCGGTGCTTCAATTATGCAGTCTCTCGGTCGGTTCACTCGGTTTTCAAGGGTTGAGACGAAGCGTGGGTTGATACTCGCGGGTGGGGCAGCTGGCGTAGCGGCTGCGTTTAATACTCCGCTAGCGGGAATAGTGTTTGCTATTGAGGAGATGAGCAGAAATTATGAGAGTCGTACCAGCGGCACCGTACTTACTTCCGTAATCGTTGCGGGAATCGTATCAATTTGGTGGTTGGGAGACTACACCTATTTTGGAACAACCTCCGCGATTATCAATGGCTCCAGCGCGTGGATACCAGTGATCGTGTGCGGTGTGATTGGTGGGGTATTAGGAGGTATATTCAGTCAGTTGTTGATTTTCATATCACGTGGTCTTCCGGGTAAGATGGGCGTTTTCGCTAAAACAAACCCGGTTATTTTTGCGGCATTTTGTGGGTTCTTACTGGCGATAATTGGCGCGTTTTCAGGAAGCTCAACATACGGTACCGGCTACCATGAGGCACGAATGATTCTTGAAGGGACCGGTGAAATACCTGAGTCATTTGGTATTCTTAAATTATTAGCAACCTTAGTATCTTATGTCAGTGGTATTCCTGGTGGCGTGTTCGCCCCATCATTGGCGGTGGGTGCTGGTCTTGGTCAAAATATTGCTCAATTTATTCCTTACGTACCACTGGGCGCTGTTGTCGTATTAGGAATGGTTGCGTACTTTGCAGGAGTTGTTCAAGCTCCCGTTACCGCGTTTGTTATTGTCATGGAGATGACGGATAACCACGATATGATCGTTCCGTTGATGGCAGCATCTCTTTTGGCGGCGGGTTGTTCGAAGGTCGTGTGTCGGAGGCCACTGTATCGTGCGCTGGCCGATGAGTTTTTAAATGAAGCGCCACCCAAAGAGTCCAAATCTTAGCAGCTGAATGAGTAACTTCGGCTCCTGCCGCTCATCCGATTCACGCCGATTAGTTCAAGCGTCATCCCTGTTTTTGAGCTTTCTATTAACCATTATCACCTGCGAACCTTGTTAACATTGGAGGTGAGTATCTACGGGCGTTGAGGGTTTTCTCCCCAAAACATTGGTGTCCTATAGCCACTAGGATTGGACAAATCTTCCAAGTAGAGTGAGGGTGCCATTTCCCAAGATGCTTCTTGTAGCGTCACTGATAGTTCTTTCACAATTTCTGGGTGTTGATGAGCGACATTTAATTCTTCTGAAGGGTCGTTTCCGATATCGTAAAGTTCCGTTTGTGAAGGAAGCGTGCTTATAGAAATTAGTTTCCAGTTGTTCTTCAGAACTGCGCCGCCGAATTCATTCACATTGAGTATTAAGGTTCGTTGAGGGAGCAGTTGATTTTCCATAAGAACAGGCGATATATCGATACCATCAATGGGCTTGATTTGATCGTTTTTGCCAAGAGACGCTCCAGCTACTTCAAGTAATGTTGCGTACATATCAGTGACGTGCACGCGTTCGGTGGATATGTTTGGTTGGATTTTTCCGGGCCAAGATATGATTGCTGGCACTCGTATGCCGCCTTCGTATAGTGATCCACTGCCAGAGCGAAATGGACCGTTGTCGCTCACAGTTTGTTCTGTATCACCGTCGCCAGAGAGATACTTGCGTTTAACGGCACCCCCGTTATCACTATGAAAAATAACAACAGTATCTTCTCGCATTTGTTTTTTCTTGAGTGCTGCAATAATTTTGCCAATCGCTTCATCAACCTGGGAAACCATCGCTAAGTAAGTTTGAGTCGCCTTATCCGTAACATGAAGATGCTTTTCAGCTAGTCTTTCTGGCGCTTGAAGCGGCATCCCTGGTGCCGCGAAACTGATCATCATGAAAAGTGGTGTCGATGAATCGTGATTCTCGATAAGCGATGTGGACTTATCTCCAATTAAATCAGTCGAATACCCGAATTCCGTCATTTGTTTCTCGCCCTCGAACCAGTCAGTAAGTTCAATGGTATTAATTTTTTTTAAGTGATCTCCAACTGGACTGAGGTTTCCATAAAAATAATCAAAGCCGCGTTGAGTTGGTAATTGACTTCTTTCAGCGTGCCCGAGTAACCAAGATCCCAGCATGACCGTCCGATAACCAGCTATATTCAATGCTTGTGGGAGGAGGCGTTCATCCTTGGGAAGACCATAGGTGCTCCAAGATAGGATCGACTTGGTTTGAAGTCCGAATCGATACGGGTAGCGTCCCGTGAGAAGGGCCGCTCGCGTTGATGACGAGTGAGGTAACGTATAAAAGCTCTCCAAACGTGCTCCAGAATTTGATAGCTCATCGATATTAGGTGTTGGTGTACGACCACCATGGAACCCGACATCTCTCCAACCAAGGTCGTTGGCTAAGATATAGATAATGTGTGGCTTATCATTTGCATTTGCCCAGCCAGGGTGAATGATGGAGCTTACGCACCCAATGCATGTCACAGCGAGAGCAATCAGTCTTATAATTCGCGTGGAAGTCATTGCGCTATGTGTTTTAGATCGGTCGAACTTTGTCAAGGTGCTTGTAGTCGTTCCTAATCATAATAAGGTAACACATGGTATACAATTGAAGGATAATGACGCGCCAAAGCCCATCAGAACTTAAACAATTAGTAAACCAAGTTGCTCGCAACCTCAAGCTAAACCGCACCCTCAGTGAGGTCGGGTTTGTGATAGCGACACTCTTGTTCGCGTGCTCTGGCTTATTGGTGCTTTTAATACCTTTTGATTTTGCTGCATTCCACTGGCTTTTCACCGTTGTCGGAATCTCATTCATTACCTTGTTAGCTGTTATCTGTTATCGAACGTGGTCTAGTATTAGTGACGATGATGCAGCATGTTTTGTGGATGAAAGAGCAGGCTTAAAAGATGAGTTGCTGAGCGCCATGTGGTTTTCAAGCTCGGATAAACAACCGGGTGATAGTGAAGAGGCCTTCGTTGCAGCACATCTGAGCCGTGCGATGGAAAAAGCGAGATCGATTGACGCTAACGCTATAGCGCCTTTTGTCTACCCTCAAAGTGGCAAAGTAGCAGCGTTGGCCGCCGTGACATTGTTTGTTACTTGGCTGGGAGTGTCCAACGTTGTTATCGCAAAAAAGGGGGATTTAGCAGAAGCGAATCCCTCGAGGGTCAATGTTGATCTTGTGACAGAGAGTACCACTGAACCAACAGCATCTTCGAATGTAGAGGAAATAAACGATGCACTTGCAGTGTTGAATAGGGACGACATTAGCTTTGAGGCGAAACAAGAAGCATTGAAGAAAGCGCGTGAGGTCCTTGACCAAATCAATATGGATGCGGTCATGACTCGAGAGGGTTTATCCAAGTTGTCAAAACTTCTTATGGAACAGGACGGTTTTGAGGGCGTTGGCAGAGCTTTGGAGCAGGGCAATATAAAAGAGGCGATAGGCTTACTTGAGGAAAAGCGGGAGCAACTTTCAGCGTTGTCAGATACTGATCAAAACTTAAATGTCGACGACCAACAGGCTGGAGCAACTGCGCGAAGCGACAATATATCCTCCGCCGAAATCGGTGATGCTGCTCGAGACTTGTTGAACGAGGTAGGTCAGCCAGACCCGCGAAATATTACTAGGTTAATTGAAAATCTAGAGCAAGCGCAGCAAGATATGGAGTCACAAGAACGCGCAAATACTGCTGCGTCTAGAATGGAGAGTGCGGGAGAGCGTATTGGTATTGCTCAGACTGGTGCGGCCGATTATGGCGGTCGATCAGCCACTTCTGATCAAGCGGAGGCCGGTAACGGAACACCCTCTCCTGACGCTGGTAATAATGACATGACTGGTGGCTCACTTTTCAGACGTGGATCGGTAACCGCGAACGAGGAGGATCAAGGGGATGATGGGAGTTCCACTGGCGCGCCCGAAGGTCATGCGGCGGCACTAGCCTTGGAGGGCCGAATGACCAAGCGTCTAGATGCAGCAGTATTTGCGCGTTCTTGTGACTCCATATCTTGCTGCGCTTGCTCTAGATTTTCAATTAACCTAGTAATATTTCGCGGGTCTGGCTGACCTACCTCGTTCAACAAGTCTCGAGCAGCATCAC
>CAJQIK010000108.1 GCA_905478365.1 uncultured Burkholderiales Genera incertae sedis bacterium | reverse complement strand
CGGTCACACCGCCCCAGCCGGTCACACCGCCCCAGCCGGTCACACCGCCCCAGCCGGTCACACCGCCCCAGCCGGTCACACCGCCCCAGCCGGTCACACCGCCCCAGCCGGTCACACCGCCCCAGCCGGTCACACCGCCCCAGCCAGCCGAAGGACAGGGCCGAACTGAGCTTCAAGCTCGCGAGGAGTATCGTAGAACTGTTCACGAGTCGCTACAAAAGTTACTTGCGAAGGATATACAGCGAAGCCGATCAGTAGTTGACGCGAAACACAAGGGCGCATCATTGATAATTACGCTTAGTTTCGATGATCAAGGTAAACTTGTCGCATGGAAAGTTTCTGAGCCCAGTAAATTTGAGCGTCTTGATCAATATTACTTAAAATTAATTAAGCGGTTGGTTGATCGAGGTGACTTTCCCACGCCACCGCTGGCGCAATTTACGACCACAGTTGTGACGATTCCTATCGATTTAAAGTAGATTTACATTACTTAAGTGTTCTGGAGAAAACGTGCCGATTTACCCGGAAATCAAACCGAATTTTAGTGAATTAATTGATACTGGTGATGGACACCGTATCTACGTGGAACGCAGTGGTCGTGAGGGCGGTATACCTGTCATATTCCTTCATGGTGGCCCTGGTAGCAGCACTAACGCGAATCATCGACGTTATTTTGACCCAGAATTCTTTGATATTGTATTGTTCGACCAGCGAGGATGCGGTCAATCGTTACCGAAAGGTGCAACCAATAACAATACGACCTCGCATTTAATTCAAGATATTAATTTGATTAGAAATACGCTAGGACTGAATCAAAAAGCGGTAATTTTTGGGGGCTCTTGGGGCAGTGCTTTGGCGTTAGCTTATGCTGCTCAATATGGGGAAAGTATCGCGGCATTAGTTTTGCGTGGCATCTTCCTTGGATCATCCGAGGAAGTTCTATGGTTTACCAACGGTCTTAAACGTTTTATGCCAGAAGCGCATAATCAATTAATGTGGGATGCGTCTGATGATTTGGTGGGTCACTATTATGACCGGGTTAATGCAAAAGATATTGCGGTGGCTAAAGAGGCTTGTCGCCGTTGGCTCGATTACGAGATTCAGTCAATGATGTTAGGTAGTGAAATTGCAGACCAGACAAAAGTGGAAAGGCGCGAAGTAACTAATGCTGAATTGGCCCGGGCCCGTGTCCAGTTGCATTATCTGAAACATTCTTGTTTTTTTGAAAAAGATGAGTTGCTACAAAAGGCTGCATTTATTAGCAAACCTGCCATTATTGTTCAAGGGGGTATGGATATGATTTGCCCACCAATTACGGCATATCGACTGCATGAGACGTTACCTAATTCAAAGCTAAATTTAATTCCCTCCGGTGGCCACGGATCTTGGCAATCGAAAATTGCTGATGCGCTTTCAGATGAGATGGAACTGCTAAAAAAAAGCTTGCAGGCGAATCATGGGAATTAGGTTTAGAGTCAACGCTGCGATTTCTTTTATAGCAGTGATTTTTCTGTTGGTAACTTCTTTCATTCTTATTGACGACAGACGGAAATCAATTAAAGAGGAAATTGAAGCGGGAACAAAGGTTACGGTGCAGCTTTTAGAGTCTGTTGCGCTCAGCCGACGTCCATTCCTTGACGGAGTAGATCCAGTTGAAGCCCTTGCTGGGTTTCTAAGAAGAGCGGGGCGTGTACGTGCTAACGAAATAAGGCTTTATGATCAATCAGATACGCTTGTTTATGAGTCTCCTCCATCGGTTTACAAACAGGGGCGTTGGGCACCTGAATGGTTCTCGAGGTTGATGTCTCCCGGAGATCGTGAATTTCAACTCAATATGCCGTTTGGCTATATCGTGATCACGCCAGATTCATCTAGATCAGTGTTAGACGCATGGGATGAGTTGAGACGATTTGGTTTGATATTAATTATATTTTTCGTGAGTTTAAACTTAGCGATTTTTGGTTTATTGGGGCGTGCGATGCGTCCACTGAAAGGCATTTTGTCAGCGATGTCTCTTCTCGAGAAAGGGGACTTGTCTATAAGATTGCCTGATTACAAATTGCCAGAATTTGCTGCAATTGGCCATACATTCAACCGCATGACGACTAACCTCCATGATGCGCTAGCTCAGAATGCTAGGTTAGCTCTTGTCGCACAACAATCCAGTGACGCGATCTTGATTTGTGATTTGGAGGGTAATGTGTCTTTTTGGAATCCGTCTGCTGAGCGACTCTTTGGATTTACTTCGAGCGAGATTCTCGGTCAGTCAATTCAAACTATTGTACCTGATGAGGGGCTTGGCTTACATGATTCGATGCGGGATCGGGTATCGCAATCGCGCATAATTGAACACTATGAATGCCAAAGACTTAAGAAAAGTGGCGCAATCGTTGATGTGGAGGTTTCTATGGCGCCTCTTGTAGACCCTGATACGGATCAACTTGTCGGTCAAATTAGCGTTCTGCGTGATATGACGGATTATAAAAGCCGCATTTCGGCTGAGATGCAACTGCAGCAAAACAAACGATTAACTCAATTAATTCAAGAAAAGTTGGAGGAAGAGCGTAAGTCAATTGCGAGAGAGTTACACGATGAGATGGGGCAGAACTTAACAGCGATAAAAACTATAGGTACTGCAATTGCTAACCGGGAGCCTGATGAGCAATCGATTACGCGTCAGAACGCATTAACAATTGTTGATGTGACCTCTCGGATTTACGATATGGTTCATTCTATTATTCGAGAGCTAAGACCGAGTGCTTTAGATCATTTGGGGCTCGCAGATGCGATTACTGACCTATGCGACCAACATCGACGGGCTAATCCAGAGTTAGATCTGCAGCTAGATTTTGAGGGTGAAGTCAATCGTTATGATGAGTATGTCAACATCACGGTGTATCGCGTGATACAAGAATGTTTAACAAATGCCGCAAAACATGCGGTCGCTAGTAAAGTTTCTGTTTTCGTTTCTACTAACGTTAAGGAGTCTGGTATTGCTCAGATAATGATTAGGGTTCAGGATGATGGACAAGGCCTAGATGCGAACGCGTCAGAGTCCAGGCGGTTTGGTCTTCTTGGAATGCGAGAGAGAGTGCAAGCGTTTAATGGTGATATCAAGATTGAGTCTAATATGGGTTCAGGGACACTCATCATCGCAGACATGGAAGTCGTGATCGACGATGCTAAACACGATGTGTAACAGACATTTAAGGAATTTATGGCGACTAATTTGATTAGTATTATGCTTGTTGACGACCATGCTGTTGTCAGGATGGGCTTTAAGCTGCTGCTCGAGGGAGCCCAGGAGATATCAGTGGTCGCAGAAGCTGAAAGTGGGGAGGAAGCTGTCCGTACGTTTCAAGCTCACAATCCGGACGTTTTGGTGATGGATATTTCAATGCCTGGTATTGGTGGATTAGAGGCTATTGATCGAATACTGGCGAAAGTAGCAGATCAAAAAATTCTAGTGCTATCTGGTCATGAGGATGTGATGCATGCTCGACGAGTACTGAAGGCAGGGGCGGTTGGTTATTTGACTAAGCGCAGTGCGGCGGATGCATTGATAGATGCGGTCAAAACCGTATATCGAGGAAAAACTTATTTAGAACCGCAAATCGCTCAGGAACTTGCGGTTGAGCAGGTCTCAGGTAATAAGGATCCGGTTGATAGCTTGAGCGAGAAAGAATTCAAAGTATTTATTTCTCTTGCGAAGGGTCAATCTGTTCAGGATATTGCAGAGGTCATGTGTTTGAGTCCGCGCACCATTGGCACGCATTTGTATAACATCAAGCAAAAACTCGGTGCTTCGAACAGTGCTGAGTTAGCAATTATAGCTATGAGGTCGGGCCTTATAGATTTATAAATATATGATTAAATTGAGTATTTAATTATTTAGAATTTACTCTCATGATTTTCACTAGGCCTAATTAAGAAAAGTCTGAGTTGTATTGGAAGTAAGAGCGTGGATAATTGGATTTGTTAGATTTAGATTGATTAATTTTCTACAAGGAGATGACTATGTGGAGCAAGCCTGAGTACACAGAAATGCGTTTTGGTTTTGAAGTAACAATGTACATCGCAAATCGTTAATTCGATTTTCGTAGTATTTTGAAAAAACCGCCTTTAGGCGGTTTTTTTTCGTTCTGAATATTTAGCACTTTAACTTGATCAGGGTATAGTATCGCTCAATCTTGTTGGTCAATGATTGTGTAGAACAAGTAAGTTTGGAGAGAGCAAAATGATTTTTGGGCAAGATCGATATAACAAATTCTCGATGCTACTTCATTGGATGGTAGCAATCCTCGTTTTAGTGTTGATCTGCCTGGGGATGTTTATGCATGATATTCCTAAGGGGGATCCAGACCGAGCTTTCTTCTTCAACTTACATAAGTCAATTGGTGTGACCGCTGGCTTGATCATGTTTATCCGATTATGGTGGCGCCACAAAAATCCACCCCCTCCGCTGCCATCTTCGCTGCCACGATGGCAGGTATTTATGTCGAAGCTATCTCACGGCTTGCTTTACGTGTGTCTTATTGGCATGCCAATCATCGGTTTTTCTGCATCTCAATTTACCAAGTACGGAGTCACGTATTTTGGTTTATTCAAAATTCCCCCGATGGGCTCAAATAATCCTGAGTTACGAGATTTTTTACAGTCAATTCACCATGATTTATCTTATTTTTTGATGGGATTGATCGTCGTACACGTTCTTGCTGCAATGTACCACCGGTTTGTTCTCCGTGACGGTGTGGTGAGGAGGATGCTCCCCTAAGTTTAGGAATGGGTACGGTAACTGGTATGTCTGTATTATTTTCGGAATTAGATCTTACTGGCCTCGTACCTAAATAAGGGGCTAAGCCAGTAGATGTTTTGTGATAACGCTGCTGCAGTTGAAGGCTGATAGGGAGTCTTTAGTTTTTGCTATTTTAAGCTGATATTTGTCGCGCAATCATTACACAGGCAGCTCAGCTCGAGTTGCGGACTCACTAACTTAAATCCTTTACGGTGTATGTTTTCTCTGAGCGTAGAGATTAAGGATTTATCGATATTGATTTCACTGACTCGATGACAGCTTCCGCAGATTAAAAACTGCGGTGCCTCATGCGTGTGGCTGCAAGTGATGTGCGAGCAAGCAATAAATTTATTAGCTGTGCTCAACTTGTGGATGAGTTGGTTCTCCGTCAGGAACTCTAAGATACGATAGACCGACATGGGTTGTAAAACGTTATTGAATTCGCGGTTGACCTCATCGATAACGTCGTACGCTGATAGAGCCTTTTGTGCTTTGACAAGGCCGAATAACACTTGCTTGCGTTTTGGGGTCAAGCGAATACCATGCGCACGGCAGTGCTCTTCTGCGTGGCTAAGGACGGATTCTATGTTGGCCATATCGAATGCTCCGTGTAAGACAAACTTTCCTTGTTTGGTTCTCGTTACTTTAAATCTTTACTCAGAAGATGTACAACCAAAAAACCCCTATACATAGTTTAACTCTTAGGGGTTAATCTCTAGCTTCAGAACATAACATATTGAAATGCTACGATACCCGAATAACTGCTGTAGGCGCACTCGGGCTTAAAAATTTGGTGGAGGCGGGGAGAATCGAACTCCCGTCCGTAAGTCCTCTGCAGGCGGTACTACATGCTTAGTCAGATCATTAAATTTAATTATCTTCAGGTTGATCGACAGCCCTGGAGATAACGAGTTACCTTAAGTTTAATGGGATCTGAAGTAACCCCAGATTCCACGATCTCTCGTTTATGACTCCGCTGTTGGTTACCCAACCCAACCCGAGAGAAAGCTGGTGCGGAGTCTAGCCGGTATTAGGCGGCTAGAGAGTAACGTTCGTCGTTTGCGACTATACGTTTTCCAGCTGATTTACAAGGTGACTGGACCTTGGCATGCACCACGCTGTTTCGCAACCCACGTCGAAACCGGGTCGCCCCCAACATTGGGTAGTTTAAACGATCCTAAGAAAGCTGACCAGCGTTAACAATCTCCCATTTCAATGCGCTCAAGTCTTCATCAAAGTTATTGATCAAATGCCCTAAATAAGGCTTCGTCATTTATTATTGCAGACAGGGCTTGCGTTACCGCCTCATTGATCATATTTTCGCTGTTTTTCGATGACGATATGCTGCCCATCTTTTTCTCTGTTCCGACGGTATAACGTTTTGAATATTTTTTATTTCCGTTCGTAATCGAAGCCACAATTTCTACATCCAAGGTCGTTACATAGCCGAATCGTTTCGTTTTTAAAGAGCTAAGTTTAAGTTTTTGCAAGTCTATAGTTAATGTTGGAGAATCTCGATCTGGTACTCTGGCTAGAACAAGTCCTCTGTATTCAAGCGCCGGTAGTACTTTCGCCTCTAACGCCGTCGTTGCCTCACCTTTAAGTGTGACGCTGAATCGTGCCGAATCGTCACCAGTAGCACCCAAAACGTTATTGGGTCTAGAGTCGATTACTGTTACAAAAACTGATGTTTGTTTGGGTTTGTAAAAGTTCGCATCGGTGGGGCCAATCACATCCGGGGTAAGCTTAATAAATTGTGGCCCGTAGGCGCAGCTTGAAAGCGTAATGACCAAAAAAGAAAGTGCGAAGTATGAGCATTGTTTTATAAATGTGTGCATGATCGGATCTCCTGTTGGTGACTGCGATAAACTACATTTGTTTTTGGGTCACGAGAATATAATTTACGTCCAACTGATCATTCAGTGAATATACTCGGGTTATTGGGTTATACCCCATCCCTTTTGTTTTTTCCACCTTTAGGTTTGACTCGCGTGCCATTTTAGCCAGCTTTGAAGGTGCTATAAATTTTCTGTATTCATGAGTGCCTTTCGGTAAAAGTCGTAAGATGTATTCCGCACCTACAATCGCGAATAAGAATGCCTTCGGTGTCTTAGAGATTGTGGAGAAAACAACTAAACCGCCTGGTTTGACCAAATCCGCGCAGGCGTGAACCACGCTGGACGGATCGGGCACGTGCTCTAGCATCTCCATGCAAGTAACAATATCAAACATACTCTTATGTTCAATAGCAAAATCCTCAGCTGAGGATTTCTCGTACTTGATATCCAGCTTACTCTCGTGCAAATGTAGTTTTGCAACGTTGAGTCCCTTGTCTGCCATGTCTATCCCGGTTACGCGAGCGCCCTTGGTCGCTAGTCCTTCAGCCAGAATTCCTCCACCGCACCCGACATCTAAAATGTGCTTGCCATCTAATTTTATGAGCGATTCGATATACTTTATACGCAGCGGATTGATTTGGTGCAAAGGACGGAATTCGCTGTCTGGATCCCACCATCTGTGAGCCAGAGCTTCAAATTTATTGATTTCCGAAGGGTCGACATTTGTTTTCATGTTTTTTCGATTCATTAACTAATTTATCTGTAATTCTCGTATGTTATCGGCTCTTAATGACAAATGGGAGAAATTCATATTACTTGACTAAATTTTCGGCTTTTATCTGCTGCTATAGCGCTTAAACTAGTCCTCAAGAAACCCGCAGGTGTGGTATCCTTATAGGTCAATAAAAATGGGGTCAAGCCACTTCAAACTGCGCGGTTTAAGCGTTGATCGATACCTTGATTCAAACCGGCCGTTTTGAGCCTAATTTGTTAAGAAAGTTCGCATGGATCAATTCGCAAAAGAGACTTTGCCGATCAGTTTAGAAGAGGAAATGCGTAGTTCCTATCTGGATTATGCAATGAGCGTGATCGTAGGACGTGCGTTACCCGACGTTCGAGATGGGCTCAAGCCAGTTCACCGAAGAATCCTCTATGCAATGCACGAGGCAAACAATCAGTGGAATAGGCCCTACGTCAAGTGTGCCAGAGTCGTAGGTGAGGTTATGGGTAAATATCATCCTCACGGAGACAGCGCGATATACGACACGCTAGTTCGTATGGCTCAGGATTTCAGTCTTCGGTATACGCTTATTGATGGCCAAGGAAATTTTGGGTCTGTTGATGGCGATAACGCGGCGGCCATGCGATATACAGAGTGCCGACTTCAGAAGCTCGCCGGAGAAATTTTGGCTGATCTGGACAAAGAAACAGTGGACTATGGGCCGAACTATGACGGTAAAGAACTAGAGCCTCTCGTCATGCCGTCAAAGATTCCGAATCTTCTCGTTAATGGTTCATCTGGTATTGCAGTAGGAATGGCAACAAACATACCGCCGCACAACTTGTGTGAGGTGATTGATGCTTGTCTTGCATTGATCGATAACTCAACTATTAGCGTCGAGGAGCTCATGGATATTGTTCCTGCTCCAGATTTTCCAACCAAAGGAATCATTTACGGGACTGTCGGAATCAAAGAGGCTTACCGAACCGGTCGTGGCCGAGTATTGATGCGTGCCAAAACTCATATTGAGGATGTTGATTCAGCTGGGGGACGACAAGCCATCGTGATTGATGAGTTGCCATACCAGGTGAATAAGTCGTCCCTGCTTATTCGGATCGGGGAGTTGGTCCGAGACAAGAGGCTTGAAGGTATTTCACCCTCAGGGATAAGAGATGAATCAGATAAGTCCGGTATGCGTGTTGTATTGGAGCTTAAGCGCGGTGAGATCGCCGAAGTGGTCCTCAACAATTTATTCAAGGATACTCAATTACAAGATTCATTTGGGATGAATATGGTGGCCTTGGTGGATGGCCAGCCTAAGTTACTAAACTTAAAAGATTTTATTGAGCAATTTGTTCGTCACCGTAAAGAGGTCGTGACAAGGCGCACAGCTTTTGAATTACGTAAGGCGAGACAAAGAGCACATATCCTGGAGGGTTTAGCAGTTGCGTTATCCAATGTTGACGAAATTGTCGCGCTAATTAAGTCGATGCCCACGCCTCCCGAAGCCAAGGCTGCTCTGATGGGTCGGGTATGGCGTTCAAAACTTGTCGAAGAACTTTTAGCGCGTGGACTTGGTGAAGATGCGGATCTATCGGGTCCATTTGGTCTGAAAGACGATGGATATCATTTGTCTGAAGCTCAAGCTCAGAGAATTCTAGAAATGCAGCTTCAAAGGCTGACAGGGTTAGAGCAACAGAAAATCGAGCAGGAATACCGAGACGTGATTGATACGATCGTCGATTTAGAGGATATTCTCAGAAATACCCATCGAGTTAAAGAAATCATTAAAGAGGAATTGGGTCAATCAAAACTTGATTTTGGAGACGATCGAAGAAGTGTTATCGAGGTAAATGCACAAGACATTTCCTTGGAAGATCTGATAACTCCCGAGGACGTCGTTGTTACTTTATCGCACACGGGATACGTTAAGTCGCAGCCGTTGAGTGATTACCAAGCGCAGCGGCGTGGTGGGCGAGGTAGGCAGGCAACCAAAACAAAAGAGGATGATTTTGTTGACAACTTGTTTGTTGCGCATACGCATGATTATATTTTGTGTTTCTCAGATCTTGGACGTATGTATTGGCTTAAGGTCTATGAAGTTCCTCAGGCGAGTCGAGCGAGTCGTGGTAAACCAATAGTCAATCTGCTTCAATTGGCTGAGGGGGAAAAAATTACTGCGATCTTACCAGTCAAAGAGTTCGATGATGACCGTTTTGTTTTCATGGCAACCAGTCGAGGGGTCGTGAAAAAGACGCCCTTATCGCATTTCTCGCGACCAAGACAGATGGGTATTATTGCTGTCGATCTCGTAGAAAACGACCATCTGATTGGTGTGTCAATAACAAATGGGGCAAATGACATAATGTTGTTCTCGGATGGTGGTAAGGCTGTTCGATTTGCCGAAGATCATGTCCGCGCAATGGGCAGAACCGCTAGAGGTGTGCGGGGAATGCGGTTGCCTGATGCTGACACACTCATTTCTTTAGTTGTTGTCGATGATGAGGATCAAAGTGTCCTGACTGCAACCGAAAACGGCTACGGTAAACGCACCAAAGTCGCTGAGTACACTCGGCATGGTCGAGGCACAAAAGGGATGGTCGCGATCCAAACAAGTGAGCGAAACGGAAGGGTAGTCTCTGCGAAGTTGGTCTCGGAGAAAGATGAGACGATGCTGATCACAACTGGTGGAGTTTTAATACGTAGCTCCGTAAGTGAGATAAGGGAAATGGGACGCGCAACGCAAGGGGTACGTCTTATTAACTTGGGCACAGACGAAAAGTTAGCCGGATTAGTAAAAGTCGAAGAACAAGTTGATTTAGTCGGACCGGGCGATGAAGAGGAACCGACTGGATAGGCTTGTGCCCATAAACGTCAGGGTCTACTGGCGTCTTCTATGTTTAAATTTATTGTTAGAGGTTTGGTGTGAATACGATATACAACTTTAGCGCTGGTCCAGCCGTGCTACCTAGAGCGGTTTTAGAGCAAGCTCAAGAGGAAATGCTTGAATGGTCCGGGTCTGGAATGTCCGTTACAGAGATGAGTCATCGTAGTAAAGAGTTTCTGAGTATAGTTGAAGACGCGGAGCGAACATTGACTTCTCTTCTTGGATTAAATGAGGACTACCAAGTGCTGTTCTTGCAAGGTGGTGCGACAACTCAGTTTTCTGTTATTCCGATGAACTTACTGGAAGATTCGCGAGGAGCTGACTATATTTGCACTGGACAATGGTCGAAGAAAGCCATTAAAGAGGGTAAAAAAATCGGATCTATCCATGTTGCAGCGACGTCGGAGGATCGTAAATTTTCAGATATCCCCTCATACGATTCCTGGGATTTGCGTTCAAACTCTAGCTATATCCATATCACTTCGAACGAGACGATTGGTGGGGTGGAGTTTCATGACTACCCTTCAAATTTGCCGGCACCTTTAGTCGCGGATATGTCCTCGCATATTTTATCTCGTCCACTCGATGTGTCTAAATTTGGGTTGATTTATGCTGGTGCGCAAAAAAATATTGGTCCTGCTGGCTTAACAATTATTATCATCCGAAAAGATTTATTAAACCGTATTGGTCCTGATTTACCATCGATGTTCAGCTATGCAGTGCAGGCCGATAACCAGTCGATGTTTAATACTCCCCCAACCTACGCTATTTATATGGCTGGTTTGGTGTTCAAGTGGCTCGAAAACCAAGGTGGACTATCCTCAGTTGAACAAAAGAATATTAAGAAATCAAATATGATTTATGACCAAATCGACTCAACAGGGTTTTATCGAAGTCCAGTCGCAAGAAATTGCCGATCTCGTATGAATATTCCCTTTAGAATTCATGATGAAAGTCTCGAGGACTTATTTTTGAAGGATGCAAACGATTATGGTTTATTACAGCTAAAGGGTCATCGTTCTGTCGGGGGCATTCGTGCATCAATTTATAATGCGATGCCCACGGAAGGGGTTGAGGCGCTACTTGGCTTTATGCAGCATTTTGAACAGCAACACGGATAAGGAATTTGTGATGTCGCAAGACGAAGTTTATAGAATAAAAACGCTAAACAATATAGCTCAGGCGGGACTCAGTAAATTTCCGGCAGGCTTGTATGTTCACGGAGCAGAGGTTGAAGATCCTCACGCCATTCTGGTTAGATCTGCGAATTTATTGGAACTCGAGCCGTCAAAAAACTTATTAGCTGTGGGCCGAGCAGGTGCCGGGACGAATAATATTGATACCTCTCGCCTAGCGGGTCTGGGTGTGCCGGTTTTTAACACACCAGGAGCCAATGCCAATGCTGTTAAAGAGTTGGTTCTGTCGGGTTTGTTGTTGTCCAGTCGTAATCTGGTTGGTGCTATAGACTTCGTTAGTAATTTAACTTTGGATGGACAACTTTCTAAGAATGTTGAGTATGGTAAAAAGGAATACGCTGGACGTGAATTACCGGGGCGAACCCTAGGGATAATAGGGTTAGGTAAGATTGGAAGTCTAGTGGCTGATGTGGCCCTGAGGCTCGGTATGCGCGTAGTTGGTTATGACCCTGGAATCACTGTCGATGCTGCTTGGAGTTTGCCTTCGGGTGTGGCTAAAGCTGCATCAATAGATAGTTTGGTGCGCGATTCGGACTTTATATCCTTGCACGTGCCGTTAAATGATGCCACTAAAAATTTAATAGATGAAAAATGTTTGGCTTTAATGAGCGCAAATACCGTCTTATTAAATTTTTCAAGGGGGGCTGTTGTGGATAATGTCGCCCTTGTAGCAGCGCTAAGAGCAAATAGAATAAAGCAATATATTTGCGATTTTCCTAATGAGTCACTTATTGGTGTTGAGGGTGTTATCGCGCTGCCTCATTTAGGAGCCTCTACGGTAGAAGCTGAGGAGAATTGTGCGACGATGGTGGTTGATCAAGTACGGGGCTATATAGAGCACGGAAACGTAGTGAACGCGGTCAATTTTCCTAATGTTCTTATGTCTCGTGAGTCTCCATACAGAATAGTGGTAATAAATGAGAACGTGCCACATATGGTGAGTCAGGTTTCAACTGTATTGGGTGATGCGAAGCTGAACATTCACAACATGATTAACAAATCTTTGAATGAGATTGCGATCACCTTGGTTGACGTAGATGATTCTGTTGGAGATGATGTGCTGAACACCATTAGGAAAATCGAGGGCGTTCAGCGCGTCCGGTACTTAAATGGAGCTTAAAGACCACCGATGAGTGACGACATTTCAGATCTAAGGCAACAGATCGATGCCATCGATGACGCATTGTTAGATTTACTTAATCAGCGTGCGGAAATAGCGAGACAAGTAGGGGAAGCCAAAAAACAGGGGGTTGTATATCGTCCTGAGAGAGAAGCCCAAGTTCATCGTCGCCTACATGGAAGAAATAATGGGCCTTTGTCAAACGGTACAGTGTCTTCTTTGTTTACGGAAATTATCTCCTCTTGTCGTGCGCAGGAGGAGCTTCTGAATATTGCCTGTTTAGGTCCAGCAGGAACCTTCAGCGAGGAGGCGGTTTTAAAAAAATTTGGCTCTCAGGTGTGCATTGTTTATTGCAATACCATTGATGAAGTGTTTAAGTCAGTTGGCTCAGATATTGCTGCTTATGGAGTTGTTCCGCTTGAAAACTCAACAGAGGGTGCAATCAGCCGAACGTTAGATTTACTTTTTGAGAGTTCCCTTTCACTTTCTGGTGAGGTTGGTTTGCCTGTGCGGCATAACTTGCTGAGTAACGAAAAACTAGAAAACATCGAACGCATCTACTCTCATTCTCAGAGTTTATCGCAATGCCAAAAGTGGATAGGTAATAATTTCCCCTCTGCGCAACTGATACCTGTAGCCAGCAATGCGACAGCAGCCAAAATGGTCGTGACAGAGGAGCGCTGTGCTGCGATTGCTAGTCGAATTGCGGGAAAACACTATGGTTTGTCTGTTGTTCATTCTTCAATTGAAGATAAACCAGATAATACAACGCGTTTTGGTGTAATTTCTAAAGCGGTAGTTGGGGCCTCAGGAATGGATAAGACCTCTATCGTGTTGGCCGGGCAACACAAACCTGGTGCTATTCTAAATATGCTAGAGCCCTTTGCTAAGAACGGAATTAGTATGACGCGTCTCGAGTCAAGACCTTCTGGGGTCGGCCTTTGGGAATATATGTTCTTTATCGATTTGGAAGGTCACCAAGATGATGAGGTTGTGAAGGCCGCATTAGCAGAGGTTCAAATAAAGTCTGGATTTTTCAAGATTCTCGGGTCTTATCCTAAAACGGTTTAAATATTGATTTGTTTTTTTATTTTTTATGACAAGGATTCCGCCGCCCCTAGATTGCGTTCAAAACATTGCTCCTTATCAACCGGGCAAGCCGATTGAGGAGCTCGCTCGAGAGCTTTCACTCGATCCAACTTCTATCGTTAAATTAGCTTCCAACGAAAATCCTTTAGGCTGCAGCGAAGCAGTTGCGCAGGAGGTCAGTAGAGAATTACGCGAAGTCGCTAGATATCCTGATGGGAGTGGTTATAAGCTCAAAAACCAACTCAGCAGTAAGTTGGGTATTTCACCCGATAACTTAATTTTGGGTAATGGGTCTAACGATATTTTAGAGATGGCCGCAATCGCTTTCTTGGATCATGATCGGTCTGCGATTTATTCAGAGTTTTGCTTTGTGGTGAATAAACTGGCGACTCAAAGTAGAGCTGCTTACGGTATTGAGGTCCCATCAATTGATTATGGTCATGATCTTGAACGTATGCGTGATGCAATTCAAACCAATACCCGCATTATTTTTATTTCAAATCCGAATAATCCAACGGGTACTTTCATACAACCTGAAGACGTTTTAAGGTTCATTGAGAGTGTACCTGAGCATATCTTAGTCGTACTCGATGAGGCATATTATGAGTATTTGCCGAAGAATCTTCAATCGGATAGTGCGAAGTGGATTAAGAGATTTCCTAACCTTTTGGTTACGCGTACATTTTCTAAAATTTATGGATTAGCGTCATTTAGGGTCGGCTATGGAATGGCTAATCCAGAGCTTGCTGAAATATTAAATCGTGTGCGTCAGCCATTTAACGTAAATAGCTATGGTCTAGCTGCTGCTTCGGCAGCGTTACTAGATGATACGTTTGTCGAAGTCTCTGTTAGCGCGAACAATAGTGGAATGCGACAACTTGTCTCGGTGGCTGGGAAAATCGGACTTTCCTTCATTCCTTCTCGTGGTAATTTTTTAACGATTCAATTTGAGCAAGTAGCTACCGAGATATACACAAAGCTATTGCAGCAGGGAATCATTGTTCGGCCCCTCGGTGGCTATGGGTTACCAAACCATCTGCGAGTCAGTGTTGGTCTTGAGACTGAGAATGAACGGTTCTGCTTGGGGCTCGAGGACATCATGAGCAATATTTGCACTTGAGGCTGTTATGGATAAATTTTACATAGAACAGCTGACCATCATAGGTGTCGGTTTGATTGGAGGATCAATTGCGGCTCGATTAAAGCGTGAGGGGGCCGTCGGTAAAGTTGTCGGGGTAGGCCGCGGGCGCAAAAATATAACCTATGCTCATGAGCATGGGTTAATTGATGAAGTCGCAATGGACGTGCAACAAGGTATTGAGCGGGCAACTATTGTTGTAGTCGCTGTTCCGGTGAAGCAGGTCGAGGCGGTTTTGCAAGAGATTAAATTAAGCCCAAATTCGGAGCTTATTTTGACTGATGTAGGAAGCACAAAGGGTGATTTCAAAAGAATAATAGAGAGGGTAATGCCTGAGCGGGCGGGTTTTGTAGTTCCAGGACATCCGATTGCCGGTTCTGAAAAGGTAGGGCCTCAGTTTGCTGACGCAAACTTGTTCCAAGGAAAAAATGTAGTTTTATGCCCTTTGGAGAGATCCAAAGCTACTTCTATTGATTTGGTTCAAAGACTTTGGGAGTCGTGCGGATCTTTTGTAAGTAAGATGTCCGATGATAAACACGATAAAATTTTTTCAGCCGTCAGTCATCTCCCCCATATCGTTTCTTATGCGTTAGTTGAAATGATGAATCGACGAGATGATGCAGAGGATTTATTCGATTTTGCTGCAGGAGGATTTCGTGATTTTTCGCGTATCGCAGGCAGTTCTCCTGAAATGTGGGTGGACATTTGTCGTGCAAATCATTTTCCCATCCTAGATGACGTCGAGTCATTCATCTCTAGCTTAGAAAAAATCCGAGAACTGCTGAGATCAGAAGATTACGAGGGGCTTCTTAAAATTTTTGATGCTGCTGCAATAGCTCGAAATAACTGGTCGTCAAAGCAATGATTGTTTCTCAAGACGATCAGTCGATCGTTTTAAGGGCGCCCTTCGGGGCAGGCGGTGAAATATCAGTCCCAGGCTCAAAAAGCATTTCAAACCGGGCTTTGCTTTTAGCGGCGTTGTCATCCGGACAAACAGAGCTTGAAGGCCTACTTCATTCTGACGATACGGTTGTCATGATTGAAGCGCTTCGAGCACTGGGTGTTGATGTTGATATAACAGGGGATATCACGCGTGTTTCTGGATGCGCAGGCCTTTTTCCTAATGAGCAGGCGGATATTTTTCTTGGTAATGCGGGTACAGCTGTCCGGACTTTAGTTCCGGTTTTAGCCCTCGGTAAGGGTGAATATAAGATACGTGGTGTGGCTCGTATGCATGAGCGACCAATCGAAGACCTCGTGGAGGCGTTGCTCAACATCGGTGCCCGGATTCGTTACGAGGGCCGAAAAAAATTTCTACCATTACATATCAAAAAAAGTGAGAGTTTGGATTTCTCCCGACCAATTTTTGTCAACGGTAATATTTCGAGTCAATTTTTGACTGGATTGCTGTTAGCGCTCCCTCTTGCTAGACAAAAAATTGTGATCGAAGTTAGCGGAGTTTTAGTTTCAAAGCCTTATATTCAATTGACTTTAGATATGATGAATTCATTCGGCGTTAAAGTCACGA
>CAJQIK010000107.1 GCA_905478365.1 uncultured Burkholderiales Genera incertae sedis bacterium | reverse complement strand
GGCATGGCAGCCTCAAAACGATCATATTTTTGACGAACGATATCGAGATCCAAGATAAGAACTGGCTGTTCGTACCCACCTTGCAAGAGCTTAGTGACATGCGCAACATCGAGACTAAGCTCTTGATGTGAATCAAGTAAACTCTCCAACTCAACTTGTTGATCGAGCGCCGCTTGGATCGTCATCTAATGTCCTTACAAAAATGAAATTCACTGATGTTGGCGCAGAAACCCAAACTCCACGCCACTTAAGTTCGTTCTTAAACCACCCGATCATCAAATAGCTTCACGCTCAAACGAAAGCTACCTTTCTCCGATTTAAGACGCGCAATTATAGGCACTCTAAATCAAGAATCAATAAAAAATTGTATCTGACGCTTAGAGTTTCAAAGTATTGGAAAATATATAATAAATTCAGTAACTTATATTTTTGGTAGGGTAACTCCGGACTGCCCTTGATATTTACCGCCACGGTCACTATAAGAGGTTTCACATATATCATCAGCGTCAGCTTGAAAAAATATGACTTGAGCGACCCCTTCATTGGCGTAAATTTTCGCCGGTAGTGGCGTCGTATTCGAAAATTCCAGCGTTACAAAACCCTCCCACTCGGGCTCGAATGGAGTGACGTTGACAATAATCCCGCAACGCGCATATGTAGATTTGCCCAAGCAAATCGTTAATACGTCGCGAGGAATTCGGAAGTACTCCACAGTTCTGGCTAACGCGAAGGAATTTGGTGGAATGATGCAGACATCACCTTGAAAATCTACAAATGAACCTGAATCGAAATTTTTGGGGTCTACAATGGTTGAATTAATATTTGTGAAAATCTTAAATTCACCTGAACAACGAATGTCGTATCCGTAGCTAGATGTTCCAAAAGATACCACTCGCTCGCCGTTTACCTCCTTTATTTGTCCAGGCTCAAATGGTTCGATCATCCCTTCCTCCGAAGCCATTTTCCGAATCCATCGATCAGACTTAACACTCATTTGCTTACCCTATCTCATTATTTGTGGCTAGCGCGCTTCTTTCGCAATGCTAAACCGTTAGTTATTCTCTACTTTAATTTTTGGGAACGTCTGACTATAGTCACGCTTTCTTCTCGCTAGTTTCAACCCAACAGACCGAGCAATATCCCGGTAAGTAGCACTCGCAGGACCATCCGGATCTGATATCAATGTCGGTTTGCCTGCGTCTAAAGCCTCTCTGATTTTAATATCGAGAGGCAGTGCGCCTAAAACGTCAATTTCATAATCCTTAGACATTTCATCGCCCCCACCCTGGCCGAAAATGTGCTCAGAATGGCCGCACTTCGAACATATGTGAACACTCATATTTTCAATGATGCCAAGTATTGGGACATGAACCTTTTCGAACATCTTTAATGCTTTTTTCGCATCAATTAAGGCAATGTCCTGAGGAGTTGTGACGATGACAACACCCGTAAGAGGTACTTTCTGAGATAAAGTCAGTTGAATATCACCCGTACCAGGCGGCAAATCAATCAACAAATAGTCTAAGTTCGACCACATCGTATCTCGCAACAACTGCTCGAGAGCTTGTGACACCATGGGTCCTCGCCACACCATTGGCTGATCAACATCAACCAATGCGCCAATCGACATGGCCTGAATACCGTGAGACTCCATTGGCGTTATCGACTTCCCATCAGCAGATTCTGGCCGCCCTTTGAGGCCGAGCATAACCTGTTGCGAAGGACCATAAATATCTGCGTCCAAAACACCAACTCGAGCCCCCTCCGACGCTAAAGCTAACGCTAAATTAGTCGTTGTTGTCGATTTGCCGACTCCACCCTTCCCAGACGCAATCGCTATCACATTGCGAACATTAGGCAGTAGCTTTAATCCTGATTGGGCGGAGTGCGCGACGACACGGAGCTCAATAGCCAGTGAAACAGGTCTGCCGTCGTCAGACTTGGTCAATTGGTCCACGATACGTGCCGAGAGCTTCGGCTCCATACTTTTCATCGGATAGCCAACAAGAATCGTGACGTTTATTGTTGTTTCGTTTGATTCGACTACAACTTGCTCACCACATTTACCAATTAACTCACCAGTGACTGGGTTATTAATCTTTAAAATTTCTTCTTTAATCGCTTCGTTAGTTCTCATTATGATTTACACTCACTTTCTTGATCTACCATTCTAACCAAAAGGCATCCGCTGTTGTACGCTCTTTGCCAATTGGTTTGTTAAAATCTTCAGCTTAATTACAGAGAATCATAGCGATAATAGAAAATGATCAAAAGAATCCTTGTCACATCAGCGCTCCCCTATGCAAATGGAAGTATTCACCTTGGCCACCTAGTTGAATACATCCAAACTGATATTTGGGTAAGAGCTCAAAAAATGTTGGGGCATGAAGTACACTACGTCTGCGCTGACGATACTCACGGCACTCCGGTTATGCTCAGGGCAGAACAAGAGAACATTTCCCCAGAACAATTAATTCAGCGTGTTCACCAAGAACACACCCGAGATTTTTGTGACTTCGGCGTTCGGTTCGATAATTACTACACGACAAACTCACCAGAAAATCAGCAACTATGTGAGGAAATATTTAGCTCTTTATCAGAAGCTGGTTTGATCGATGAAAAGGAAGTCGAGCAATTCTACGACCCAATAAAGCAAATGTTTCTTCCAGATCGATACGTCAAAGGAACATGTCCAAAATGTACTACACCTGACCAATATGGTGACTCCTGTGAATCCTGTGGCGCAACATACTCTCCGACAGACTTAATCGACCCTTATTCAACTGTCTCAGGAGCAACACCTGATAGAAAACGCTCAACCCACTTGTTTTTCAAACTCTCGGATGAGCGCTGCGAAAACTATTTAAGAGAATTCACGCAAAATACTGACAGGCTACAACCGGAAGCCTCTAATAAGATGAAAGAATGGCTCGGTGAGGTTGGTGAAGCGAAATTGTCCGATTGGGATATTTCCCGAGATGCGCCATACTTCGGATTTCCAATACCTGGCACAGATGGAACAAAATTCTTTTACGTGTGGCTAGACGCCCCTGTTGGATATTTCGG
>CAJQIK010000106.1 GCA_905478365.1 uncultured Burkholderiales Genera incertae sedis bacterium | reverse complement strand
TTTGGAAGCCGGTCTATAAGCCGGGTTCTGTCTTTCGACTGATCATCGAGAGGCAATCATTCATCTGGATCAAAAGTTACCCTTTGATTCTAGCGACCTACCCGAGGACGACGCGAGCAACGCCTGAGTCCTCCTATTTGGTCTTGCTCCGGGTGGGGTTTACACTGCCGACCTTGTTACCAAGATCGCGGTGAGCTCTTACCTCACCTTTTCACCCTTACCTCGAGTCTTTCGGTCGAGGCGGTACGCTTTCTGTTGCACTATCCATCGCTTCACAACGTCCGGCCGTTAACCGGCACCCCGCTCTATGGAGCCCGGACTTTCCTCTACAGATCCGAGAATCATGCAGCGACTGCCCGACCGACTTCCGTCGACACTATACTATAAAAATCAATATCTTAATTCAAATGAATGATTAAGCCTCAACACTCCAGTCGAGATTCTGACCAGCCCTAAAAGGAACGATGGCACCACCAGAGTATCCGTATTCAGGTGGAATCTTTTGTTCTTTGCGTACAAGTTTAATCTGGCCGGTATTAAGAGGTAATTCATAAAACCTCGCTCCGAACGTGGACGCAAAATCTTCTAACTTATTCATGGCCCCGACAGAATCAAAAGCTGCTGCATAACATTCGAGAGCAGCGTGAGCGGTATAAACCCCAGCACAGCCACAAGAAGCCTCTTTTGTGTGACGTTCATGAGGAGCACTATCCGTTCCCAAAAAGTACTTTGGGCTGCCAGATACCGCAGCCCGTATAAGCGCCAATCGATGCCTCTCTCGTTTAAGGATCGGCAGGCAATAATGATGAGGTCGAACCCCACCATCGAATAGATCTCCTCTGTTAAGCAGCAGATGATGCGCTGTAATTGTCGCCGCAACTTTATCAGAACACGAATCTACAAAATCAACAGAATCCGAGGTCGTTATGTGCTCAAGAACAATCTTAAGATCTGGAAATTCCTTAACTACGCCCGAGAGCACTAACTCTAGGAATACTTTCTCGCGATCAAAAATATCGACTTCCTTGTTAGTGACCTCCCCATGAAGTAAAAGCGGAACACCATGCTTCATCATCGCCTCCAGAACTTTAAACCGACCTTCCAAGTCCGTCACCCCTGAGTCAGAGTTAGTAGTGGCTCCAGCCGGGTAGTACTTCACTCCATGAATAATTCCAGACTCCTTTGCCAACAAAATGTCAGCTGGTGTCGTGCGATCGGTTAAATATAAAGTCATCAACGGAGTAAACATCCGGCCAGACGGAATCGCAGCTAAGATCCTTTTTCTATATTCAGTTGCAATCAACGTCGAAACAACCGGAGGACGAAGGTTCGGCATCACAATGGCTCTGCGAAACTGCGCTGATACATGCCCAACCGACATAGGCAACATATCATCGTCCCTGAGGTGGATATGGAAATCGTCTGGCTGACGAATGACTAGCTCATCCATGATTTGTATTTATCTCCCTAATTATTTGAACCATTCTTGATATCTAAAGCGCTTTGATAGATTTTTTTGCGAGACCCCGCAGTATATTTTGTGACAATATCTACCGCCTGTTTCAAGGGTAACGCCTCCAAAAGATCACGCAATAATTGTTTTGCATTCTCTGGCATCTGTTCGACATCATCCGATTTAATCGGCAAAAACAACACAAGAACAAACTCTCCTCTTGATTGGTATATCCCTGACTCAACCCATGTTAAGGCCTCACGCATCGTCAGTGAAACGGTTTCCTCGTTGACTTTTGTCAGCTCGCGGCCAATAAAAACACGCAAACTCTCACCAAAACTCGACACCATTTCACTTAAAGACTCTTTAATTCGATGCGGGCTCTCAAATAAAATTACCGGTACATCGTAGGTTTTAAGACTATGTAAGAATTGTTTTCTATCTCCAGGTCTGGACGGTAAAAAGCCCTTAAACACAAAACCTTTGTCATTTAAGCCGCTCACGCTTACCGCAGCCACAAGCGCACTTGCACCTGGTATTGGCTCCACGCGGTATCCGGCAACTCGAGACTTCGAAACTAGGATTGCACCAGGGTCACAAACTCCAGGCGTCCCCGCATCCGAAACAAGAGCGACCGAGTTGCCCTGTGATAGTAATTTGATAATGCCATCGGAAGAAGTTACCTCATTGTGTTCCCGGTAAGAGATTACTCTGCTTTGGATACTCAATTTGGATAACAGCGCCTTAGTGACGCGAGTGTCCTCAGCAGCAATAACATCTACCGCACCTAAAACCTCAACTGCTCGCAGGGTGATATCACCCATATTTCCAATGGGCGTAGCAACAACATACAACGTAGCGGGTTGTACCGCGCTGACATTATCGCTCCTCATTTCTCGGTATTCATGCTGAGTCGACGTGAGAAAACAAAGTAATTCATCCTTTAGAAAGCTCCTGTCCGTAACAGTGACATTATCCCAGTAAAAAATACGTTGTCAGTTAAAATTACCAAATAAATCCAATAACGCTTATCATTCAATATCTAAGTATGAAGGGTATATCGAACTAAATGAATCTCGAAGCAAAAATCACATCACATTTCATAAGTAGCATCCAGGTCAAAGAAAAATCCCAGGCCGCGCTGGTTGATCCAATCCGAGAGGCCATTGGACTAATGACCAAATCCTTGGAATCAAAGCACAAGATAATGGCCTGCGGAAACGGTGGCTCTGCAGCGGATGCACAACATTTTTCTGCTGAATTGTTAAATCGATTTGAACGCGAACGTAGTCCACTCGCTGCCATAGCTCTAACAACAGACAGCTCTACGTTAACGTCAATTGGGAATGATTATGACTTTAATGATATTTTCTCAAAACAAGTGTTAGGCTTAGGCAAGCCTGGTGATGTACTTTTAGCAATCTCAACAAGTGGAAACTCCCAAAATGTGATCGAAGCTATAAATGCGGCGCACGAGCTCAATATTAACGTGGTTGCCTTGACTGGTAAGGGCGGAGGACGAATAACACAAATATTGAAGGCAAACGACGTGCACGTCTGCGTGCCAAGCGAACAAACCGCGAGGATTCAAGAGGTGCACTTGTTGTGTTTACATTGTTTATGTGATGGAATTGATTCAATTATCTTAGGAGACGAATAGAATGTATAAATCAGCGATTTCCATGGTTCTTATAGTCACGCTTTCTGG
>CAJQIK010000105.1 GCA_905478365.1 uncultured Burkholderiales Genera incertae sedis bacterium | reverse complement strand
TACAAGCCCGGTAACAGCGAGCGATGCCCAAAAGCAAGCGGTGATAATAAGTTTAAACATAATGTAACCTAAAATTTCGTGGTATCGACATGTTAATTGTGACTACCATCCGTGTGCAAAGTTCATTAGTACAGGTAACAAAAATTGTTCAATTGGACTTTACCTTGAGTCACTGCACAGGAACCAAACTGAGATCATTTTGTCCATTATTTCTATTTCCCGCCAGAGAAAATTATGATAACCGTGTATTTTGATGACCAGTGTGGACTTTGTTCAAAAGAAATTGCTGTCTACAGGCGCGCTGACAAAAGCAACAGTTTTGAGTGGTTGGGTTTGTCGGATCAAACGCTAGACCTTGAAAGCGAGGGTTTAGAGCTCGTGGCGGCGCTAGAGCGCTTACACGTCAAAGACAGTACTGGAAGAGTTCATGTTGGCGTTGATGCCTTCATCACGATATGGCAACACTTGCCTCGTTGGCGACTCCTGGCACAGATTGCCTCAGTGCCACCGGTCCATTGGCTATTAAGCGTCGGATATGCGTGGTTTGCGAAGCGACGATTCAAACAACTAACCCATTGCCAGCTCGCGCTAAAACAGCGATCTAGAGCACAACAATGACATGAAATGTCTGCGAGCAGCCGCATCAACTTTGATAAAATCAAAAGCGCTGACTCTTCCTTGCGGTTGAAACAGATTGACTCCCGTCGTAAGTAGCCCACCTCAACATAACCAGAGTCACCCCCAATAAAATTCAGTTAGCGCTCTACGAGTGATACCCAATTACGTTACTTTCAAAGTCGTGGTCTATCGAAAATCACTCAACAATACCAACTAAATTACGATGTATCGTACGAAATTTATTTTTATAAATTTGTGCTCTAATACACACTCGTAAACAAAACACAAAACCGGAAGAAAGAGGAACATGTTCCGCGCGACAATAATCAGTGTAACCTGCTTTTTAGGATTTCTGACAATCACATCACCAGCGCATTCTCAAGCTAAAAGCGCTCAAGAATTAGTAGGTGCGTGTGCGCGATGCCACGGCACCGATGGTAATTCCAGCTCTGGCCAATACCCGAGTTTGGCGCGCCAAAACCAAGAGTACATCATCAAACAATTACACGACTTTAAGTCAGGAGTGCGTTCCAATGGGGAGATGTCGCCCTTAGTTGGTGTATTAAATGATGAAGACATCATCACTCTCGCAAAATTTTATTATGAGGAGCATATCGTCAGACAGAGAGGCATCGATGAAGATTTAGCTAAGATCGGTAAAGATATCGCAAAAGAACACGGTTGCGCATCCTGTCACCAGGCAAACTATCGTGGTGCTGGACCAATACCCCGACTATCCCGGCAAAAACGGGTATACCTAGAAAAGACGATGAAGGATTTTAGAGACGGAAATCGCACCAATGACAATGGACTCAAAACCACAGTAATGGACGTTTTGTCCGACGAGGAAGTGAAGGCGTTATCCCACTTTCTATCCGGAATGTAGCATCGACTTTGAATACACACAAGGAGGCTTGCAGTGGGAAAACTTAGCTCAGAGCAAATTCAAAAATATGCGACTGAAGGATACGTGTTTCCGGATTTTAGGTTATCAGAAGACCTGCTAAGTCGACTACAAGCAGGGATCGATTCGGCCATTAATCGACTAGGAGACCAATTCAAACCTGAAGATATTCCAAACCCACACTTTCTAGATTTCTCCTCTGAAGGTGTTGATAATCCATTTTTAGAGGTCGCCTCTCACCCTGATATTCTTGATTTAGTTGAACAGGTTATTGGGCCTGACATCATTTTGTGGATAGCTCGAGTTTTTTGTAAACCCAGCATTACGGGTAGAGAAGTTCCTTGGCATCAGGATGGCGAATATTGGCCAATGCGTCCACTCGAAACCTGTACGGTTTGGATAGCATTAGACGAGGTGACCACAGAGAACGGATGTATGCGATTTATTCCAAGATCACATCAATCGGGTTTATACAGGCACCACATGTCGGACCGGAAAGATCTCGTGCTCAACCTGGAACTAGACGAAGATCAATATGATGAATCAAAAGCAGTTAATGTCGAATTAGAGCCAGGTGCATTATCCATGCACCACGTAAAAATTATTCATGGGTCGCACGCGAATGAATCGCCCAAAAGACGCGCAGCGCTCGTACTGCGCTATATGCCAGCGTCTTCCCATTACGATCGCTCCCTAGTAAACCATGATCGATTTAAAAGTCCATTTAACCTAAAAGAGCAACCGTTAATGCTCATGCGTGGAACGGATGTTTCAGGAAAAAATGATTTAGTCTCAAATCACGAGTACTGGAAAAAACGATACTCCGAAATTTAGCAGTATTGAGATGATAATTTCTTTTATTGGTGATGAACGTCCTTACAAAAAACGCAAACTAGGCTTGATCCAAACCTCTAAGGCCTAAAGCTGACGTGTCTTTAATTGTTGGCATTGACGGCTGCAAATCAGGATGGTTTGTTATTTGGGAAGGGACCGATGCTACGCTGCATTCATGCGTCATTCCTAGCTTAAGAAAACTACATATCGCAACGAACCACAGCTGCCTAACAATAGGCGTTGATATGCCTGTAGTTTTATCGGACGAGATGCCGCGGGAAGCCGATCAACTAGCACGAAAGCACCTTGGCAAAAAATCCTCAACCATTTTTTCCGCCCCCACCCCCGGCATGCTGAAACAAACAAGCTACGAAAAAGCTTGCCAATTTTCTAAAGAGCGATTCGGTAAAGCTATTTCTATACAATCATGGCATTTATTTCCTAAAATCAGAGACGTTCAGCTCATCTTGAATCAGGATCAAACAGATATTTATGAAATTCATCCGGAATTGAGCTTTCGCAAATTGAATGGAGACAACGTGATCTTAGAGAGTAAGAAAAAGCAAGATGGCCACAAAATTAGGCGGCAGTTACTGGAACGGACTTTTTCAAACTTTGATTTTGATTCGATCCGAGCTCAATATCTAAAAAAAGATGTCGCCGACGACGACATACTAGATGCATTAATTGTGCTGTGGAGCACAAAACGGATTGCCTCTGGAGAAGCCAAATTTCTTCCTACGCATCCGCGCAAACCCAATATGAGAATTGGTTACTAATATTACTTATCGATTACATAAAAATACGAATGCCAAACTCAACATTCCATTTAAACGAAAATGGAGTGCTGTCTCCCCATAAGGTTGTGCCCGGTCTGACGTAATACATCGTCTTACCTTTAACAAATCGCCCATATTCCAAATCGAGAGTACCTGTTGACTGATCATTACGCTCATGATCCCAAATGAATGCTGGGTCCGCCATTAGGTAAAAACCATCCGTTAGGATTCGAACAGTGGTGCCTTTAATTATCGTATTATTTGAATCCGATCGCCCCGAATCACCACCAAGAGTATCGGTATACTGAATCGATGGGAACGTAACAATCTTGGCCTCTGGAAAGCGCATAAAGCCTGTCACTACGGGAGAAAATGTATATTTTCCTCCTCCCAGTGCTGTATCAGTCGCCGTATCCCATTTATTCTCCATTCCAAAAAAAAGTCTGCTGCCAGCTGACGTATTTATCGCCAAATAGGAAATCCGCGTTGTTATATCACCCAGCCCATAATTTGATCCACCAGATAGCGCGGTGTTCCTTTTAAACGGCACCGACGTTCGCAGATACCATTGCTTTGACAAAGGTAACTCGTATAAACCGTCAGCCACTAAGCTACTGGTGTCATTTTCGAGTTTCCGATATTCGGATCTAAAAAATAATTTCTTCTTGGTAGGATCCAAACCTCCACCCTTACTTGATTTCGCGGGGGCTTCCGCGTCTTGAGCGAAGGATGTTTGCACGCAAACTACCGAACCAGCTGCCATGACAAATAAAATAGACAAGGTTTTGATCAACCTATGGATAGGCAGTATCGTTAAAGATTCGAATCCAACTTTTTTATTGTTCAATAGGTTCATCGTTGGTCCATTCCTGATTACAATTTAAACTCTAACGATCTAGAGATTAATTAAACAACACATTGTTAAGTATAACGCGAACCGTGTAATCCAATTATTTACGTCATCGGATAAAAATTACGGCAGCGCCGGACACACCTCATTCATTACAACCGATACGGCCGGATTGCTTGCAGCTTCGCTCACCTGCGCTGACTTCATATCGGTTATATAGGGTTGTCCCGATCCAAATTCGCCTTCAAACAATTCTTGACGAAATAGTATGTGTGTTTGATTCTCACAATTCATTTGGACATGAATTTTTTTGGACAGCACCCCCATTACCGACGCTGCGAAATCAACCATAATCCAGATAGAAACACCTTCTTTATTTAACTCAAAAGAATCTGCGTCATAGTAAATCTTATTTGGCTCTGAATCTCCAGAAATGCGCTGCCAATCTTCGCCATAGCACACCCCTACCTCCGTAGCACACAGTGCCATCGCAACAAGAGAGATACTTTTTAATTTTAATAATGACATTCGTAACATTTAGTGTATTAATTTAGCTCGTCATTCCAATCACTGTCTGGTAGAACACACAATATGGTGTCGCCGTTTGCCACCAATTTTTCTTCGCTTCCGCTCACAGCATAGAGATCACACCGTGTAAATATCTGAAGCCTTCCTGGCTTAATCACTTGCGCCTTGGCTACAAAAGAATCACCAATGGCAGGTCTTAAGAAATTTACCGAAAAGTTCGATGCAAGAAACTTTGATGTCGTTACCGTCAAACCAGAAAACCCACACGCGGTATCAATCATCGTGCCAATAATTCCCGCGTGAAGATGACCCGAATACTGCCCAAAATCTTCGCGCCATTGAATTTTTAACGATACTGAGCCTACTGCCACCTCTACGACCTCGATACCTAACCACTGGTTAAAAGACGAACGATCGTTAATACCTTTCACAAACTTACTAACATCCATGTATTTTGCCTTCGAGAAAAATTTCACAGATTACCGATCAGAGCATTAAGACTCGGCATTGTGATTTGAATGATTTGAAAAATGATCCAGACATTATCACAACCAAGTATTCATCACACACAGTGTCACTCAACTCTGGTAATTATTTTAATGATGGTGGAACCTCGTCCAACAAAAAAATAAAACTTATCAAAAAAATGCGGTAAATAATGAAATTCAGTTGCTGATTAGGCCTAATTTAATTAGATATATATCTATAATAAACAATAGTTTATAAGGCATTCGTCAAAGTATATTAAAAAAACGCACTAAAGTCTCTTGACATATAATTCCCTCCAGATTTACAGTACGCGAACGTTCATCCATATAGGACGGAAGTAGACTACTCAGTCGAAGGAACGCATTATCATCGTTCATCTCGAAAGAGACGGAAGTAGGTAATGGTTACCGAAGGAACGCACCTAACTTTAAAAAGGAGGGTGTTATGAACTTGTGGACACAATACTGTAGACGCCAAGCACGCGAAGAGCATTACAAAGCTCAAATGGTGAAGGTAATGTTGTTGCGCGCGTTAAAAACGTACGACAGTTAACGTAATTACTAAACACAAAAGTTCAGTAGTCAGCAAACTAGGCAAAGCCTGATTATCGGCTTTGCCTTTTTTTAAACTCTACTCTACTTCAAGACAGAAAAACTAAAACTCTATTCCCGCTTTCAGCCACAATGTCATACCAGGCTCTTTAACGCCAATGGTATTGTCCGTTATGAAACCGGTAATAGCAGAACTGTTAGTTCGATTTATATGCTCGAAATAATCTTCATCGAGCAGGTTATCAACACCTACGCTAAAGTAAGACTGAGAATTAATTTCAAATCCAGCATTCACCGCTAACGTATAAAAGCTTGGCGTCGCTGTAGCTCGATCAAAACCAACAACAGTCCCTTTCCCTGCATCAATCCTCGTTTGCGTATCCACATACCGCGCCAGAAAACCAAAACTCCACTCATTCACCGAATGATCTAAACCAAGCTGTAACTCTAGAGGTGGTGTTTGCGCGAGCGGCGTATTATCTGTCTCGTTATCCGCTGATACATAGGAGACACTACCAAATAACGACGAATAAGAAGAAACGTCATACCGCATATCAATTTCTCCACCCCACCGTTCAACTTGCACATTAGTCACCGAATCCGTCGCAGCATCAACTGTCAACATATAGTCATCAATATCCGAGAAAAATAGCGAGACATTACTGGAAAAATTCTCACTACTGATATTTATTCCAACATCAAATTGATGATTTCGTTCTGGCTGAATGTTCACAACATCCCCAGCTGTAATGCCGTTAAATGTCGTTGCCTCCCAGTAATCCATGGGGCGCTCGCTGATACCATATCCAACGTAACCATTAACAATACGATTCGGATCAGTAATCTCTAATCGCATAAAACCCGAAACAAGACTTTGATCGTCATCGCCTAAAAATAAACTCTGCGTATTTGTATTTCCGACATTTTGGAATCGAGAACTATTCCAGTAGTCCGTTCTTACGCCACTTATGACATGCGCGTTCTCAGAAACGGTCAGATCAACTTCTAGGAACGCTCCCACCATTTCACTTTCAAAGTCTTTAATTCGAGCAGCAGAATCAAAGGCTGAGGCAACAGCACGGGACTTATTCATAAAATTTCGGGATGTATGCCTATCCTGTTTAGCATCTGCGCCAATATTAACCGCTGCAGACTCTCCAACATGAAGTGCTAAGCCAATACGCATACCATCGGTTTGACGTGCGACATTCATGAGGACACATCTGTTGTCAGTTCCACTTCCACAGTTAGTCGTTGTTCGACGATTAAAGTTATCCATTATGTGGTCAATAGCAGTCGTATAAGCTCTCAAGGAAAGCTTAGAAGAGTCTCCTCCCTTTTCCAGCAAAACTCCAAAACTTGTTCGGTCGAATAACGATCCATCAACGTTGCGATCAGAATTAGAGGATTCCGCCTCACTGACGATCACATCAAATTCGACGTTAAAGTCATCCGCAGGCTGCAATCCAAATACCATACTGCCGCTATCGCGCTCGTAAGCGGAGTGCACCTCATCGCCGTTACCGTCCTTATAATCATCAGACTCTCCATGCGAAAAATCCCCCTCAAAACTCATCAAACCTGAGCCATACTCTATAACTGCAAGCAAGTCTTTACGGCCCCATGAGCCAGCCGTAACAGCAGACTCAGCCCGAAGGCCGTTAACTTTTTTTGCACTTCTATCAAATAAAACAACACCGGCCGAGTTACCATTTCCATATCTAACGGTCTGCGGCCCTTTTATTAACTTAGCCGAATCGTAAGTCTCAGGGAAGATATACGCTGTTGGTGGATCCAATCGAAGACCACATCCTCCCAAAAACTCCATACCGTCAAGGATAAAATTCAAGCGAGATCCCGCAAGACCACGAAATACAGCATCACCACCAATACCACCTTTACGTACCACCGAAAAACCAGGAATCACTTGGAGCAAACTTGCTCCATCATTTGCTGGAATAGGTTGAATAGGATCTCTGGTACTCAAAAGTGTCTCAATACCCACGGACGGTTTAGGGATCGTTAAGACTACCGGATCAACCAGCACATCCTCATCATTAGAAAAACCTAACGAAGAGAAACTATAAAAAAACACAGTGGAAACCCAAAAAAATCGGGATTTTTTAGCTAAAAATTTAAACATTTATTCCTCCTGAAACACACAAACACCGCCCGACGCGTTTTGACGCAGGCTTTCAAACACTGATTTCTGATTTATTTACGAGAAATGTGGTGGTGCGTGATCAGGATGAGAGATTAAGAATGCAAGTGACTCCCCTTTTTCTCTGACAAGACGCAAATCAGAGCGAAAAGGCGTACCACTCCCATACTTTAAGTCGCAAGGATGACTAAATTGAGAAACTTGTGAAAAGCAAAAATCGCAAGGTCGCTCAGAGACGCTATCATCCGAGCCATTCGGATCCTTAGACGTATCGTTTGCCGTATTGAAGACCTTAATTCCATAGACCGTACAAATCTGATTAAAAATCTGATCACTTTGGCTATTTGAGGGCCCAGAAAACTTTATGCCAATTGAAAATAATAGGGCTACCAGCAAAAGAATTGCTGTACAAGAGCGTCTATTAGTAACGTTACTTTGATTCAAAATCGACATGCATTGAAATCGCATTAATAAGAGTTTTTCACGAAAGATGCGCCCAGAGTCTATCAAAAATTTCACTGGAGTAGAAAAATCGTTAGTGGCTACATCAACACTTGTTTCAATCCATTGATCATAATGGGGTAGTAAAATAAGACGATCAATAAAATAAAAATATAAATCTTAAGGAATTCCATGAGTGATGGACAAACGGCTACTAAAAAGATGCAAGATAGTGTCAGTACTGCAAGTATCAGCGCACAACTTGTTAAACGAGGCTTCAGAACACGCTCAATTTCGAATATAAAGTCCATCAGCCCTTCAGCAAACCGTATATTCGGCCCGGCTTACACCCTGAGGTACATACCAATGAGAGAGGATCTTGCGACAGGTCCGAAAATGGGACAATCGAGTAACCCTCAACGTAGAGCTATTGAAGACGCCCCAATGGGTTCGGTCTTAATAGCAGATACACACGGCCTAGAACTCAGTGGATCATTTGGGGATATTTTAATCGCTCGGCTTATACAACGTGGGGTCTCAGGAATTGTTTCAGACGGCCCTATGCGGGATATTTCTGAAATTAAAAAAATGGACTTCCCAGTATTTTCAAAAGGTAACGCAGCACCACCAAGCTTCACTAGCATGATGGCCGTCGACGCACAAATTCCAATAGGATGCGGTGGCGTAGCAACCTTTCCTGGTGACATCATAGTCGGTGACGAAGATGGCGTAGTCGTTATTCCAAAAGATATAGCCGAGGAAGTAATCGCTGCCGCATATGAGCAAGACCTTTTAGAGGCCTATATAAGAGCTCGCGTTGAGAACGGAGAATCCATTGTTGGACTCTATCCACCAAGTGAACTCGTGCTATCAGAGTACGAACAATTTAAAAAACACAAGTCTTAATTAATCGTAACGATCGAATCTCTTTGACTTCCGTCCACTAGCGTATGAAAAATAGATGGGCAATTTTGTTCTTGTTATTTATATCCCGTCTTGGAATGGGATTTCAATTTCAAAGTATCAGCTCAGTAGGTGATCATTTATCAAGTGAATTGGGTTTTTCTCAAACTGAAATCGGCGCCCTTATCGGTTTTTTTATTTTTCCTGGAATTATTCTTGCCTTTCCAAGTGGGTGGTTGGGTCGCTGGGTAAAAGATAAGCTCCTTGTTGCTGCGGGTCTGCTATTCCTTTTTGTCGGGGGACTCATCGTTTTACTATCCGACGATTTTGTTTTCATGGGTATTGGTCGTACCATTTCTGGATTAGGCTTTGTACTAGCAACGGTGTACTTCACAAAAATGGCTATAGATTGGTTCCAAGGTCGTGAGCTTTCAACCGCTCTCGGCATTTTAATCGTCAGCTTTCCAGGGGGTGTCGCACTGAGCCAACTCACACACCCGCCCATTGCAGTTAACTTTAGTTGGCAATGGGCAATTTTCACCACAAGTATTTTCTGCTTGATTGCAGCATTCGCGATAGCTATGTTGTATCAAACCTCTGGTGAAAAAACGCCAGAAAACCGCATCAAACCACAAGAATCAAATCTCACAAAACAAGAGTGGATAGGAACCAGCGTGGCCGCATGGTCATGGTCATTCTATAACGCAGGATATTTGATTTTTTTAAGTTTCTCTGTCCGCGCCTTAGAGGAAGCGGGTCTTGCAAGTTCTCAAGCCGCGAACACCGCAGGTCTAGCAAGTCTTCTGGTCATGATTGCAATTCTGAGTGGGGCGATTCTATCGGATAAATTTAAGATTTCTCGGTCGGTGATTTTGTTAAGTAGCGCTGTTGGCACACTATCCCTTCTATCGATTCCTTTAGGATATCTCCCAGTTGTTTCGTGTCTGCTATTTGGACTCATTGGTATGGCATCCGGAGGAATTATCATAGCGCTGTCGGGACAGTCGATGGCACCACAACGACGCGCGTATGGGATGGGCGTTTATCAAACCTGGTTTTTTATGATATCCGCGCCTGCACCTTTAGTTGGTGGTTGGCTCTACGATATTACGGGCACAGCCTCAGCGGCCATGAGTTTTGGAGCTTTGCTCTTCTTGATGTCTGCGATTTTTTATTTCACATTCTTAAAAATCAAATCAAGCACTCAATATACTTAGGCTCGCGTTAACGAACATAAGTTTTCAATACGTGTCAATATGCGCCCATGAATTTTCAAGAACTTTTCGGCACCACATTTCCCATCATTCAAGCTCCTATGGCAGGCGTCCAAGGTGCAAAGCTTGCGGTAGCAGTCGCCAACTCTGGCGGGCTGGGAAGTTTACCGTGCGCCATGTTGGATGCTGAAGGACTGCTGCGAGAATTAACAACCTTACAAACAAAGACACAAAAACCCTACAACGTAAATTTCTTTTGTCACAAACAACCTAAAGCAGATGAGGACCGAGAAGCACGTTGGCGCGAAACCTTGTTGCCCTACTTTCAGGAGTTGGGAGTAGACCCCAAAACGATAGTCAGTGGCCCAGGACGATTCCCTTTCAGCCACGATTCAGCAGATGTATTGGAGAAATTTAAGCCTAATGTAGTGAGTTTTCATTTCGGCTTGCCGGAACCAGATTTAGTTGCCCGTGTAAAGAACTGGGGCAGCAAAGTCGTATCCAGCGCTACCAGCGTCGAGGAGGCGTGGTGGCTTCAAGAGCAAGGTGTGGACGCCATTATTGCCCAAGGCCTTGAGGCCGGGGGCCATAGAGGCATGTTCTTAACGAAAAACATCAGCACCCAAGTCGGGACCATGGCGCTAGTTCCACAAATTGTGGCTGCGGTGAGCATCCCAGTTATTGCCGCAGGCGGCATCGCTGATGCGGCTGGTGTCTCAGCGGCGATGAGATTAGGTGCGATCGGCGTTCAAGCTGGGACAGCATTTTTACTGTGTCATGAAGCCACAACCAGCTCGGTACATAGGGCAGCATTAAGTAGTCCTCAAGCTCGCGAGACGGCTTTGACGAATCTTTTCTCAGGTCGTCCGGCAAGGGGCATAGTTAATCGCATCATGCGAGAAAAAGGACTGATGAGCACTAACGTGCCGGACTTCCCTTTCGCACCGGCCGCACTAGCGCCGCTACGCGCGTGTGCTGAAGCAGCTGGAAACGGTGACTTTTCCCCTCTTTGGGCGGGCCAAAATGCATCGAATTGCAAAGCCGTGTCTGCATCAGACATCGTGCGGGAACTAATGGCATTTGATCCTCTCTGACGCCACCGGTCGTGTTTGTTCCGCCCATCGCACTTACAGTAAAACCTTTAGATCTATCAATGACTGACCCAGCTGTACTTTGAATAATCCATATTGACGCTCTATCACGATGGACATAAAAATGACGTTACGTCAAACTTTTTAGTGCCATTCAAAGCCAGTGGATTACTCACACATCACTTCTACTTGTTGATACCGGTATTTGTCTTTTAATTTAAAACTTAAATGAACAATATAATCACTTGAGAGCTTTGAAGCGCCAGCAATAGTCTTACCATTCTTGTCGAAAACGGTACAGTTAACCCTCTTGTTTGGATCTATTGTCTGTTGATAAGTGACCATGAGCGTGGAGAAGCGCGTCTCGTTACCCATCCGCTCCACTTCGCCGTCGAACCAATATTGTTTGGTAATTTCTCCACTTATTGCATAACCTATCCAAGGTAAGAGCATTAAAGGTATCAGCCTTTTCATATTAATCATCTAGACAAAAACTTAGATTATAGGAAAACATGGCAATTTTAAAAAAAGTTTGGTGCGTTTTCTCTTTAACAAGAAATAATTACCTATCCGAGTTGTTATTGATTCTTTTTAAATTTTTTTCCTGCTTAGGCGTAACGCAGGTAATAGCCATTAAATCAACGCAAGTGTAAAAAAGGCCATTGTGACGAACTATAAATTTAAAGGGTTCCATTGATTTTTCTGGGTTCACTTCGACCGGATTTATCAAACCCTCATCGACGATCCGCTCGGAATCTTTGAGCGTTAGTTCCTCAGCATTACATAATGTAAAAACCCACAACAGTAGAAATATAAAAAGTTTTATTTCTGGCTCTACACTATCCATTAATAGAATATTTCCACAGTATTAAAGCTACAGATGTCCAGTCTTAACGTATATGGTGGCACCATCTTCTTGCGTAAATGGTGTGTGCTGACTAAATTTTGGTGATCGTAACCATGATCCTGTCGGATACGTACCATGTTCGTCATACAGCGTACCCTCAAGCACTAGAATTTCCTCCCCACCTGGGTGGCCATGAGCATTGAATTGCGTGTTTGGTGACCATTTGACGAGTGCCGTGCGTTCGTTACCGTAGGTATGAAGTGCCATAACAGCTAGACCAAATACACTGCCGGGAAACCAGTCACCATGGGACGAATCAATCACTTTTTGCTCCGAATCATCAATCGCGAATTGATGAAGCTTGACAAAAATTGTAGCGCCCTGTGATCCGATCCTAGGCGAATGGGACGAACCAATTGGATTACGGACATAAGTGCCTGCAGGATAGTCATCGTTTTCGTCAGAGAACACCCCATCCAAAACAAAATATTCCTCTCCGCCACCATGGGTATGAGGTGAAAACTCACTGTTAGGTGCATAGCGAACGATTGTTGTAGCTCGCGCTATTTCATTACCGATACGATCTAACATCATCCGCTCCACCCCAGGCATTGGTGAAGCGATCCACTGATATTCGTCCGGACGAACAACCACACGTTGACTAAAATCATCATTAACGCGCATCTCCATTACCATAGAATTTCCTATTTCAATCAACATTTCGTGGTTACAAAAATATTTTATTTACGCTCACTATTAAGGTCTATTTAATAATAAAACAGAATACTTATGAACCATCACCGATCTTACTTTTAAGGACTGGTAGATCAGCAAATACACCTGCTCGTTTTTCTTTATGCGCTAACATCGCTTCGGAAATCTCGTCATTTTGTAGCATGGAAGCGTTCCACAAATTAATCCATTCGAGGCCGTCTTGAGTCGTGTGGTCCCGGGCGTAAGTAATTGCTCTCTTGCAGCCATAAACGGCTAGTGGCGCGTTTTTTGCTATCTCCTCTGCGATGCTCATGACATCCGATAGCATAGCGTCTTGCGTTTCATAAACTCGGTTGACGAGGCCCATTTCGAATGCCTCCTCAGCACTAACCTTGCGTCCCGTATAAGCCATTTCTCGTACTAAACCCTCTGGTACGAGTTTCACAATACGCGGAAATGTACCGACATCAGCGGTCATACCAATTTTTGTTTCAAATATTGTGAAGAATGCGTCTTGAGTCACATAGCGCATATCACACGCAGTAACCATGTCAACACCACCCCCAATGCATCCGCCCTGAATTGCGACTAGAACTGGAAGACGACACTGCTCAAGCGTTGAAAAACTTGTTTGCATAATGTCTAGCATGTTCATAAATTTAGCAGCGGCTTGTCGTCGACGAATTGAATCGTTACTCTCATCCTTAACGCCGCCGGAGAGAAACATGTCAACATCTAATCCGCCACAGAAATGCGGGCCAGTTGATGAAATGACGATAACCCGAGCGCGCACGTTCGCGTCAATATCTTTAATGAGTAACGGCAATTCGTTCCAGAAAGCCGTGTTCATGTTGTTACGCTTTTCAGGACGCTTCATCACTACATGAGCGATATTTTTGCTTATTGAAACTTCAAAACATTCAAAATTCATAACGCCTAGTCAACTCCGAAAATTTTTCTTGGGATCGTATTGTTGAACTCCAGGAAAATGCCCCGGAAAACGAGCTCACCAAAACTCTTCAATCATTGCTCTTTGTGTACCACTTAGGTAAAACATCGCTAGGTATGCACGAGCAATTTAGTCCTCAACCCAGCATTTGTATTCTTCTTCATCTTCTACTACACAATAAACGATTTGACCTTTCCATCTTAAAGCAACGCGCAACCCGTCGTCATAACCTGAAGCGATCGTTTGACCATTTAGTAACACGTTACGAGATTCAGACGGTGACAGTTTCTTCGCATTTCCAGCAATAGAAAACGACAAACCAAGAACGATAGTAATAATAGTAAGTACTTTTTTCATAATCCTCTCAACCCCTCATCTATTCAAATGTGAATTAATAGCTTCTTCCTCTGCCCACCCAAATAATAAACGCTTTTCTATCGCTTAAAAAACTCATCCTAAAAACCACTCAATTGCCACACCACTGCCTTCCTACAACCACATCACGCAGTTAATCTAACCACTCCTTCCTTCTTCCTAGGGAACCTCAGGCAGGCTAAATGTCGGTCTAGCAGCGATCGCCTTGCCCACTCCAGAGGCATAAACTGTTCTGAGGTTCTCGCCTTTTTATTTTATCTAAACAGAAAAACTAGAAGTTATTTTCCAAGAGAGCTAGACGGCCCGGAAGGAGGGTCTAAGCAAGCTCAGTTTATATATGGGTAACTTGGTAGATACGAAAAATAGTGGCGATTCAGAAGAATTAAGAAGGTATTACTTGGACTCAAGAGTTCGATCAGACTCAAGCCCAGACGAAGAGCATTCGATCAAAAGCAGCAAGCAACACCACCGACAATCGATAAACCCAATTTTTAAAGAGAAGTCTGTGCTCGTAACAAGTTACGACTAATTACTTTTCTTTTAAATTGGATCTGTAACAGGCGTCCCATTCTGATCAAATCCGTATGGCATATCTGTCTCACTGCTTCCATCGCAGGCGGCTGCCATGTTTCGCTTGGCGTTATTGCAAGCAATATTCGCCGTCGAATAAATATCGTCTTTAGTGGGGTCCCCTTTTTTGCTGCAGTAGTGGTCATATTGCATTTTTGTTTGCTCACAAGTACCGCCTCGAACATCTTTATCTTGGGCTTGAGCGGTCACTAAAACTGAACTAAATAATGTCAAGATAACTATTGATCTCATTTTTTTTCCTTAAAAAAAACATGAATCGGACTATAAACGCAAAACCAAAAATGACTGAAACCTACCCCAATATAAACAGTAAAGACGACGAAGTCATGTTTTTTCTTTTAGTCCATCATTGCGGCAGACAGACATATATCAGGACAACTACTCAAGACTATAGAGGGCAGGTAAAGATTCATAGGTACCGGTGATTAAATCAATTTTGAGCAAAGCATGGTCATCAATTCATAGTTGCGGGTGCCTTTAACCGCCGATCGCCAATCCTCTTCAGGCTCTTGGCTTTTGCTGACTACCTCGCCTTGCAACATTTTTTGATTAAAAAATTCACCTGCCAAATTTCTGAAAGT
>CAJQIK010000104.1 GCA_905478365.1 uncultured Burkholderiales Genera incertae sedis bacterium | reverse complement strand
ACTCGAGCGCGTCAGCCACAGACTGTCTGGTGTAATCATCAGGCGTTGCCCCAATCCCACCGAAACTAAAAACAGCATCTCCGGAGGCTAAGGTACGTTGAAATGTACTCCTCAAAAGCTCGGGACTATCGGGTAAATAAATAACCCACTCATTTTTCAATCCACGTGCATGTAATATTTCTATAGACTTCTCAAAATGCCGATCCTTCCGGCGCCCAGAAAGAATCTCATCGCCAATGATTACCAAACCAATTTTCACAGTTTACACACCAAAAGTATCCGAACCAAAATTAACATCACTCACTTAAGTGGCTGTTATAAGAACAATCTAAATCCAACTTCTATATTGTACTTAAATGAAAAAGCGGAGTTATCGCCCCATAACGTAGTGCCTGGCCTTGCGTACAGCATCATGGACGGATTTACAAAACGACCCACTTCCAGATCTAGCGTTCCTGTTGATTGCTCATCACGTGCGTGGTCCCATGCTACAAACGGATCCACAAAAAGATAGTAACGGTCTGGCATTTTTTTTATAAAAGGGAACTTAACCGAAGTGAAATTTACGTCTGTTCGATTGTCATCGCCACCTAATGTAATAAAAGTCTGTATCTGAGGAAAAGCGAGAATTCCTAACTTTGGTAACTTTATAAAACCAAAGATGGTTGGCGCTGCTCGATTCTTCCCTTTTCCCAGAGTGGCGTCAGAAGCAGTGTCCCATGTTGTGTCTAACGCTAAAAACCATGTCGCTCCTCCTTCGTTTGCAAACGTTTTATTAGCGATACGCATCGTTATATCGCCCATACCTGTTTCAGTGCGTCCAACGAGGGAGGGATTACGCGAAACCACTGGAGCTTGAAGTCGAACGGACCATTCGTTATTTAGGGGAAAGTCGTACAAGGGACTAATAATCGAGACTTCATTACCTACCTCATCTTCCCTAAACTCAGACCGCACAAAAAAACGCGTTTTAGGCCGACCCGGATCTAAGTTTTTGGAACTATCTAATGACCTCGACTCCTTAGGCTCCTCCGCGATTGAAAAATTCGGCGATATAAAAATTACCAACAAAAATAATAATGCCCATTGGACATATGATTTACTTAACATTTTGAGGTCCCATATTTTCAAGTCGATACCATTTGTTCAATCCGTATAAATCAAAGGATCCAGTATTACAAAAAATCGGCTTAATTAAACTCAGACGTTTATCGGAATTTAATGATCAGAGCGCTCAGGATACGAAATCTGTATCCCTTGCAGCTCTAGGGATGATCTCAGATTTTTTGCGATACTATAGGCTTCAGGGCTATCCCCATGTATACAAATAGTATCTGGTACTAAGTGATGATCAATACCATCTAGGCTCGTAACTAAATTCTGACGAACCATTTTGAGTACCTGCTTTTCTGACTCAGCAATATCCGTTATCAACGCATTCTTCTCTACTCTTGGAACGAGTTCAGAACTTGAGAGGTAGCGTCGATCAGAGAATCCCTCCTCAATAATGCGCAACCCTGCGCCCTCGGCTGCAATAACCCAATGCGAATTCGCAAGGCCAAAGATTAGGATTTCAGGATCAAACTTAGCGACCGTCTCACAAATCACTGAAGCTATCCTAAGATCGGTAGCGGCCATGTTATACATTGCACCATGCGCTTTAACATGAGTCATATTAACGTCACATGCAATCGCGTGATTAGCAAATTCCTCTATCTGGCGGAAAACGATTTCCCTTAACCTGGCTTCAGGCAAAACCATGGCTTTCCGGCCAAAATTTTCTCGATCTGGAAACGATGGATGAGCTCCAATACCAACGCCAAATTCCCATGCTCGTCGTATCGTTGTCCGTATGGAATTGTCGTCTCCCGCATGCAGTCCGCATGCAATATTAGCTGAGCTTATGAGTGGCATTATCGCGACTTCTTTACGCTCCTCAAAAGAAGACTGATATTCCCCAAGATCACAATTCAAATCAACTTTAAACGTCATCAGTTTAGCTCCCGCACGCGGCTCTCGATGGTACGAAATAAATCTTTCATGGCATTATTTTCCTGTATCAATGCTCTTTGAGCGTCAGCTAAAGATACTTCTAAAAAACGAATACTACTACCTGGTTGAGTTTGAACTAAATTCGCACGATCTACTGAAATTACAGTGCCGATGGACGGATAACCACCAATTGTCTGTCGATCCACTGACAAAACTATAGGCTGCCCGTTAGGTGGCACTTGTATCGTACCCATAACGACAGGTTCAGAGGGTTGCAGCTCAACTTGCTCTAACTCAATTTTTTCCCCTACTAACCGAATTCCCATTCTATTCGACTCATTTGTTACTCGGTAAGTATTTGACAAAAACCCTTCACGCACTTTATTGGACAAACCATCCCATCTTTTTGTGGGAATAAAACGAAGTAACATTTCCTCAGGCGCTTTGACGCCGAACAAATCCTTCACACCCCAATTTGTCGAAACGAACGGTAAATCACCTCGCGATTTAACATCTTTAAAGGGTGAAAGGGAATCGAATTGTTCGCTAAAAAATATCATGTCACTAGTTTTAAGCCGTCTACCAGCAACACCTCCAAAGTGGCTGCCCGTATCTGTCGAAACACTACCCATCACTATATCAATACACATACCACCAGAAATACCTAAGTAGCCGTATGCACCCCTGGATGCTCGACCACCTTTCAAAACGGTACCGGCAAAAATCTTTACGGGTCGGCCATGTGGAAGCGGAATACCGTCGATCGTGAATGAAAAGTTTGCACCGGCAGTCGCGATAACACAGTCTCTAGAGAAAGTTAATGTTGGGGCCAACATAACAAACTCAATAATTGGCGCATTTCCATCATTCCCTACTAGCAAATTCGCAATCATCATCGAATTTAAATCAGCAGCGCCAGAGACAGAAACTCCATGTGCCTGCCAACCCACGCGCCCTTTGTCCTGAATAGTCGTGAATAACCCAGGATTCAGAGTGTCTATTAGTGCAAATTTCTTATTGGTCATTGATTCTCTACCAAACTCTGTTGGGCATTGAACTCCTCAATTGAAATCGGCTCGAACTGTACTTGATCTCCGACGCTCAAAAGTGCACCACAAGTTTCCGATTTTTGAAAAAGACTCGCGTGCGTCCGCCCTAATATGTGCCATCCACCGGGTAATATGGATGGATATATACCGGTATACCCACCTGCGACGGCAACACTGCCCGCCGGAACGCGTGTACGCGGCTCGCTTCGTCGGGATACCGCAAGCACGGTATCCAAACCTTCTAAATATGCGAACCCAGGTGCGAATCCAATGGCACCCACGGTATAGGTCTTCGAATGATGTAAATGTATTAAATCGCTAACAGACCTCTTTAAAATCAACGATAGTTCTACAAGATCTAGGCCCAATTTTTGGTCATAACAAACAGGTATACGCATCATTTTTCGATCAGTAGCATCTGAAACAACTTCCGTGCCGCTCAATTTCCGACCTAAATATCCCACGATCTCATCGTAAGGAGTTTCACACGAACACGACATCCATTGAATGGGGTCATAATGAATTGCAATCTGGCCAAAAGCCGGAACAATATCGGTGACTCCTTTTACACGTAACGCTCGAATTTTATCTGCAACCAAACCAGACATTGCCGAATAAAAACCCCAATTATCACAGCTTATTCCGATCATAAGTGCTCGATCGCCTATTGGAGTATATGTAAACGAAATGGTCACGATTGATTGACCTCAAAGAATCAGTACTATCGAATCAAGCAGGGTGGACGACCCGCCCCCACCTCTCGACAAGTTAACTTAGATCTTGCAGCATTCGTAGTACACCAAAAAGTTTTCCCCTCACATTTGGCACACCAATTCGTTCGCGAACCTTGACGTTCAAACTCACTTGGAATTATTTCTAAGTCTCGAATAGAGCACCCTAATGCAGATCGCGTCATCATTTCTTTAGAGCTACAGCCACTCAGAAGTAAAATCACACTAAATAAATAGATGACCCACCGAATACCCCACACAAAAGCACTCCTTTGTTATTTGTCAAATAATTCCTTTATTTATTATAAACTCCAACTTGAAAACCAGTAATCACCCAAAAATGAAGTAACAAGAGCAGCTAGCGGATCGATACCAAATGAGTAACATTATTTTTAAATGCTTCTGCAGCGAACTAGTCAGTAATTTTTATTCGTGATAAATTGCTCTAATGAAAAATATAGCGCTATGGACCTGCTTCTTAATTATGGTGATGTTCGGGGCCAAATCTGCGGTGTCCGCAGAAGAACTGCGTGTTCTATCGTCTGAGGGTCAGTTATCCAGTGATCTAGGAGGAACTCAAGCAGCGCGAATGGACTTCAATTTCGGAACTGTAAAA
>CAJQIK010000103.1 GCA_905478365.1 uncultured Burkholderiales Genera incertae sedis bacterium | reverse complement strand
ATAGGGGCAAAAGTGCTTTGGTTGCAACTCGGTGTCAGGAATGAAGAAGCGAGTCGAGTTGCGGGTAAAGCCGGCCTTACCTATGTTGAAGATCGCTGCGTCAAGATAGAGCACGGCAGATTGTTTGGCGGTTTAAATTGGGTTGGGGTCAACACTAAGGTTATTTCCTCAAAGCGCCCTAAATGGTTACCCTAAAGTACGAGGGAAAGTAAATTATGGCAGATAGAGAGTATGGGGTTGGCACCCTTTGTTTACATGCGGGTCAGATTCCAGATGCGGTTACTGGGTCACGAGCTGCTCCGATATACCAAACGACTTCTTACGTGTTTGATTCAGCCGAGCACGCAGCGAGTTTATTTAATTTGCAAACGTTCGGTAACGTTTACTCTAGATTATCTAACCCAACAGTCGCAGTGCTTGAGGAGCGGGTCGCAGCTTTGGAGGGCGGGCGAGCCGCATTAGCAGTGAGTTCTGGTCAGGCAGCACAAATGTGTGCGATTTTGACATTGCTTGAGGAAGGAGATGAGCTTCTTTCTTCAAGTACACTTTATGGCGGAACGTACTCGCAGTTTGATGTCACGTTTAGACGATTTGGCATTCATACAAATTTTGTTGATCCCAGCGACCCTGAGAATTTTAGAGCAGCAATAACGCCTAAAACAAAAGCGATTTATGCTGAAACTATGGGGAACCCTCAAGTCAACGTTCTTGATATTCGTGCGGTAGCGGACATTGCACATGAAGCCGGAATTCCCTTAGTAATAGATAACACATTTGCATCTCCATATTTATGTCAACCGATAAAGTATGGTGCCGATATCGTAGTGCAATCCGCTACAAAATTTATTGGTGGTCATGGCACAACTATGGGCGGTGTGATTGTTGAGTCAGGTGATTTCCCCTGGGACAACGGGAATTTCCCTACAATGACGGAGCCATCCAAGGGGTATCATGGCGTTCGCTTTTACGAAACTTTCGGGGACTTTGGATTTACCATGAAAGCTCGAATGGAGACTTTGAGAACGCTTGGACCTTCTTTAGCGCCAATGAGCGCTTGGCTGCTTTTGCAGGGATTAGAGACGCTGCATGTGCGTATGGACCGGCATGTTTCCAATGCGCTTAAAGTAGCCAATTTTCTAGAGTCACACGATTGTGTGTCTTGGGTTAATTTTCCTGGCTTAGCCTCAAGCCCGCACTTTGAGTTGGGTAAAAAATACATGCCTAAAGGCTGTGGCTCAATCATGACCTTTGGCATTAAAGGCGGGTTGAATGCTGGAGAAGAGTTTATAGAAGCACTTGAGTTTTTTTCGCACTTAGCTAACGTTGGCGATGCAAAGTCCCTCGTAATACATCCTGCATCTACGACGCACAGACAGTTGTCCGAGGAGGATCAACTGAAAGCGGGCATTTCTCCCGATATGATTCGTCTGTCCGTTGGTATTGAAGATATTGACGATATTCTTTGGGACCTTGACCAAGCTTTGGTTAAATCTTCATTAAAAACGTGACTACGCAGAATTTGAGTAAATCAGCTGTCCTGTTGATTTAGTGGGCATTTTACCCTAAAGGGTTTTTGCGCTTATGTTTATTGCCTCTTTGTTGGTCACCTTAGCGGTTCAGATTCAAGCCTCTTTGGTGGTTTTTACGCCACCTATTTTGGCACCGATAGCTCAGGGTGACGTAGGTGTTAACGCAGCGTCTGTGGGCCTAGTAATCGCATTAATTTATCTATCTTCAGTCCCGTCAGCGTTGTTTTCGGGCTTGTTAATTAATCGTCTTGGTGCGATTCGTGTTAGCCAATTATGTGTGTTCTGTGCGTCGCTTGGTGTCGTGCTGATGTCGACTGGAAATGTGTTGTTAATTGTCTTAGGCGCGTTGATTGTGGGATTAGGTTACGGCGCAGTGACGCCTTCGTCGTCGACCGTTTTGGCCGAACAGGCTCCGGCTAACATGCGGTCTTTGATTTTTTCAATAAAACAGACAGGTGTTCCCATAGGTGGGGCTATAGCTGGAGCGCTTGTTCCTTACCTAATGTATTCATTTGGTTGGAAAGAGGCAGCAATTATTATCGGTCTGATCGGAGTGGCCGTTATTCTGTCTGCACAATTCATTCAAAAGAGAGTTGATCAAAAATCTTTAATGTCTCCGCGTGAAATGCAGTCTTTGAGTTTGCTCGAGCCCTTAAGGCTCGTCTTTTCACATGGGAAATTACGAGAGCTAGCGGTATCTTCATTTGCATTTTCTGGTATGCAGATGAGCTTAGGCTCTTACTTGGTTGTTATGTTGACGGAACAAGCGCAACTGACGGTATCGCTTGCTGGTTCGGCTCTGTCAATTGCTATGATGGCAGGTGCTATTGCGCGTTTGTTTTGGGGAGTTCTCGCTGATTATGGTTTTTCACCTCGCTCCGTCTTGGGCTTTCTCGGTATATTGATGGGGATTTCAGCGGCTGCTATGTGTCTCGTTTATCCCACGTTTCCGATAATGTTAATTTATGCTTTTTCTTTTTTCTTTGGGGCATCTGCTGTTGGGTGGAATGGGGTTTATATAGCGGAGGTGGCGCGAATTGCGCCACTTGGCCGGGCTGGTGCGGCTACAGGAGCTTCCCTCGCAATGACTTATTCTGGTGTTGTTTTGCTACCAACCTTATTTTGGTTGATTCATTTAGTAACTGAAAGTTACGTCTGGGGATTTTTATTTTTGGGCGCATTTACAGTATGGCGTGGCCTATTATTTTTTAATAAAGCTGAGCAATAAAAAATTGATTCGATCACGACCTAATCTATAAACAACTCTATCGCGCTAGCAAGTTGTTTCGGTTGGACATGGTGCATCATATGAGATGAATCAGTTATGGTTTTTTCAATTAGACTTTGGTAGTTCGATCGATATTCGTCAATAGTTTTATAGTCATCTTTCATAAATTTTCTAAGCCAACCGCTATCGCTATGCAGCCATAGCGTCGGACAAGTAATCCGCTTCCAAAAAAAAGACGCTTCCGTTGATCGATAAAGAATTGGATTGACCATCTTGTGTTTTGGATCTGCTCTCAGTTGAAATTCGCCATTAGGTTGCTCCGCAGCCCAATGTTCCGCCAGGAATAATGCTTGAGGATGTGTTAGTGCAGGTGTGTTATCAATGAGTCTTTGCGCTACGTCATCGAGGGATTTGTATGGTTTTAGCGTCGGATTAACGTGCTTTTGGCCAAGCCACTTCTTAAGATGGTTTGGTGCGTCACTCGCATCTCTTGGGGGCATACCAAAACCCTCAGCCAAAATTAGTTTATTAACTTTCTCCGGGAAAACACCTGTATATAACCCCGCAATGTTGCCGCCCATGCTGTGCCCAAATAGGTTTATTTCTCTTCCTTTTGAGAGGGTGTTAATAATTTCTGAAAGATCCGCTACGTAATCTGGAAACCAATAGCCGTTCGGCGCCCATTGTGTCAGACCAAACCCACGCCAATCAGGAGCGAGAATGAACCAATCCTTACTTAGCTCGTTTACAACAAACTCAAAAGAGGCAGACATATCCATCCATCCGTGCATGAGATATAGATGTCGATCATTAGTCTTACCCCAAGTTCTAATGTGATACTTGAGCCCATTTATATCTAAAAATTCACTTCTTGATGCTGATTGCACTACTTCACCTTACTTTGAATGATAAATATTCAGCACAGACACCCTCATCATTGGATATCCAACTAGCTGTCATCGTACAATAAAGATATGGTCAATTCTCATTTTGTGCATTTAAGAACGCATAGCGAATATTCGATTACCCAAGGTATGGTTCGAATACCCGAGCTGTGTGACCGAGCAGTTGAATATGGTATGTCCTCACTAGCTCTCAGTGATATGGACAATTTATTTGGTATTGTGAAGTTTTATAGTGCTGCCCGGAAGCGCGGACTGAAACCAATTATTGGTTGTGATGTTTCGGTGCATACCCCCGACGGGAAAGCTCCTAGTCGCCTTTTACTCTTAGTTCAAAGTACTGAGGGGTACTTAAAACTCAGTCGATGGTTGACTCGCGCCTATGTTGGCGAGGAGCGTAAAACGCAAGCGACTATTCATAGCGATTGGATTCTGGCTGAGGGTTCACAGGGGCTGATTGCTCTATCTGGGTGGAAGGCTGGTGACATCGAACGTTCTTTGATAGACGATGATCTACAGGAGGCCACTAGGAAGATTAAATACTGGAGTGATTTATTTCACGGGCGTTTTTATCTCGAAATACAAAGGTTAAACAAAGAGGGTAACGGCGTATTCGAGGCGAGCATATTGCGGCTTGCAGAACAAGAAAAAATACCAGTCGTAGCAACCCATCCTGTGGAGTTTTTAGACCCGTCTGAATTCATGGCGCATGAGGCGCGCTATTGTATTGCTGAGGGATTTTTGCTTGCAGATCAGAATAGGTCACGTCCTTTCAATGAGGAACAATACTTTAAGTCTCAAGCGCAGATGAAGGAGTTATTTTCTGACTTACCTGGGGCCATAGACAATACGATTGAAATTGCTAAGCGGTGTTCATTAGAATTTGATCTAGGTAATCCTCAATTGCCAAATTTTCCGACACCACCAGGTATGTCGCTTGAGCAATTTTTGGCGCATGAGTCTGCGGCAGGTCTCGATAAACGCATGGCTCAGCTTGCTCGTGTCGATAGTGATTCAGCGGCCACAATGGAGATCTACCGAGATCGGTTGAAGTTTGAGATCGACACTATTGTTGACATGGGTTTCGCAGGATATTTCTTAATTGTTGCAGATTTCATTAATTGGGCTAAAAATAATGACGTACCCGTTGGTCCCGGCCGCGGATCGGGAGCAGGCTCCTTGGTCGCTTTTGCGCTCGGCATTACTGATTTAGATCCTATTCAATACAACCTTCTATTTGAGCGTTTTTTAAACCCCGAGCGAGTATCGATGCCTGATTTCGATATCGATTTTTGTCAGGCTGGACGGGATCGAGTCATTGATTACGTCCGTGAAAAATACGGTACTGACTCGGTGTCACAAATCGTAACGTTTGGAACGATGGCAGCTAAGGCTGTCGTAAGAGACGTCGCGCGCGTTATGGAGTGGAGCTATGGCCGAGCAGATGAGCTGGCTAAATTGATACCATTTCAACCCGGCAAGCTGATTACATTAGATTTGGCTCGTGAGATGGAACCTCGATTGAAGGAGAAAGAGGATTCCGATGAAGAGACGCGTGAACTTCTAGCTTTAGCTAGGCAGTTGGAGGGGATTACTCGTAACGTAGGGATGCACGCGGGAGGTGTATTAATCGCGCCATCCGCACTCAGTGATTTTTGTCCGCTGTACTCGGCAGATGGTTCGCATAGCGTGATATCGCAACTAGACAAAGATGACGTTGAGCACATAGGTTTAGTTAAATTTGATTTCCTTGGGCTAACCACGCTAACCATTATTGATTGGACGCTTAAATTCATAAGGAGGTTAGACCCCGACAAAGTTATTGATCTTTCTGCGCTACCACTTGATGACCCTTTGGCTTACCGGATATTTTCTAGTGGAAATACAGCTGCTGTTTTTCAATTTGAGTCCAGAGGAATGAGGGATTTAATTGAAAGAGCGCAACCGGATCGTTTTGAGGATATTGTTGCGTTAGTAGCACTTTTTAGACCAGGCCCGATGGATCTTATTCCTGATTTTGTTGAGCGTAAGCATGGTCGCCAACAGGTGAACTTCCCAGATGATCGCGTCAAAACGATCTTGGAGGAAACCTACGGGATTATGGTTTACCAAGAACAAGTAATGCAGATGGCTCAAATTATCGGGGGTTATTCTCTTGGGGGAGCTGACCTTTTACGGAGGGCTATGGGCAAGAAGAAGCCAGAGGAGATGGCGCAGCATCGTCAGCTATTTCTTGAAGGTTCAAAAAAGAATGGATTGACCGAAATTAAATCGAACGAAATTTTTGATTTGATGGAAAAATTTGCTGGTTATGGTTTCAATAAGTCACATGCAGCGGCTTATGCGCTGATAGCTTATCAAACAGCTTGGTTCAAATGTCATCACATGGCCGCATTTATGGCAGCGAATATGTCAGCATCAATGGATGATACAGACCGAATTCAACATCTTTACCTTGACTGTGCTAAGAATAATTTAGAATTACTACCGCCGGATATTCATGAGTCTGAGTATCGGTTTTTCCCAGCATCTAGTTCCCAGATTCGTTATGGCTTAGGAGGTATTAGAGGTACGGGAGAGGCAGCTATTGAGCATATTCTCCATGTGCGGTTACAAGGCTCATTTACTAGTTTCTTTGATTTTTGTTGTCGTGTAGATAGGCACATTGTTAACAAGCGCAGCATCGAATCTTTAGTAAAATCTGGAGCTTTTGATGCGTTAGATAATAATCGGGCGCGTCTACTAGCGTCGGTTCAAACCGCAATGATGGCGGCCGAGCAACTAGAGCGAGACCTCTCTCAAAGGGGCTTATTTGATGATGATGTCGTATCCGTCTCGGATGTTGCGATCACGGAGGCGCGGGCTTGGGCAGAGTATGAGCAGTTACAAAATGAAAAGGTAGCTCTAGGTTTCTATTATAGTGGCCATCCCTTTAAAAGCTTTGAGCAAGAATTAACGCTGGTAGCCTCAACTCGCCTAAATGCAATCGTTTTTCCTGCTCCAGAGGAGGGCATTCGAGAGACTTTATTAGCGGGGGTAGTCGATTCAGCTCGTATACAAAAGACGAATAACGGAAGGATGATGATCGTGACTATTTCGGACGGGTATGGCACAGAGGAGGTCGTCCTTTATGATGAGTTTATTGATCAGTTTAGAGATTTGGTTAAAGAGGATAAGATCGTCGTTTTTGAAGCAAAATTGCGTTCTTATCGTAGGGGTTCAGAAACAAATGAGACGTCGATTGTGTCGAGGATCGCTGCGGAGAATGTTTTTAGTTTAGCTGCTGTTCGGGAACGGTTTGGCAAAGCGCTTAAATTACGCATGGGACAAAGCGCTGATGCAGCACAGCTAAAACAAATTCTCAGTAGATATCGCAACGGCGTTATTCCAGTCACAGTTATGTATCAAGGGCCTAGCGGAGAAGCAGAAATCGATTTGGGTGAGGATTGGCGAGTTAAACCAGAGGATTCACTTTTCAGCGAGCTACGGGATTGGCTGAGTCCAGAGGGTGTGAGCCTCAAGTATTAGGGCATCACTTATTTGACTTGCATTCCTGGAGTGGCTCCCGACTCTGGAGAGATTAAGAAAATTCCAGACTCTTCACCGCTGGCTGCAAGCACCATACCTTGAGATTCACCAAACCGCATTTTTCTCGCTTTTAGGTTTGCCACGACTACAACAAGTTTCCCCTTGAGGT
>CAJQIK010000102.1 GCA_905478365.1 uncultured Burkholderiales Genera incertae sedis bacterium | reverse complement strand
TCAAGTTTCTGGTGGAGATCAAAATGGTGAGGCGAGCGGCAAGCCGAAAAGCACCAAACCACCTGGCCAAAGACGCAGGCGTGGCTCAGGGAGACGTTTTCCTCGTAATAAACCTTCAGATGCGCAGCCGGATGTAACTCAGGAGTAGATTTGAGACTTTCGAAATGAGGGATGGCTTGCAGTTGTTACTTCTCGAGCTAAGAGAGTTCTCGAGTAAACGCGATTGGGAGCAATTTCACAGCCCAAAAAATCTTTCGATGGCATTAGCGGCAGAAGCAGGCGAGTTATTGGAGGAGTTTCAGTGGCTTAGTGAGACTGAGTCACAGCGCATGGATCAAGCTAAAAAGTTAGATGTCTCCTTAGAGATGGCCGATATCCTTCTTTATTTGATCCGTATGGCGGATGTGTTAGAGATCGACCTCATAGAAGTCAGCCATAAAAAGATTGCGCTCAACCACACGAAATATCCTGTAGCTTCAAGTAAGGGTAATATGCAGAAATTCAGCAAATTGAAGTAACTCCGCGATGGCCGGTTAACCTATGTTTGCTTATAGACATCATTTTCATGCGGGTAACTTTGCTGATGTCTTTAAACACGCGCTTCTATCCCAATTAATATTAAGTTTGCAAAAGAAAGAACGTCCATTTGTTTATGTGGATACCCATGCGGGAATTGGGCATTACGACTTAACGCATCCGTGGGCTATTAAAAATAAAGAATTCATACAGGGAGTAGGTCGAATATTTGGGTGTATTGATTACCCACCTGATATTGGTCCGTATCTTGAAATTCTTAATCAGAATAATGAGAGCGAAGCTCTTTTGAAGTACCCCGGGTCACCGGTGATTGCTAAAAACCTGTTGCGCGAGCAGGATCGTTTAGTACTGAACGAATTCAACTCTTCAGATGCGGAGCAATTAAGGCTGTTAAGTAAAGGCTGGTTACGAACTGAGATTCGACACGAGGATGGATTTAAATTAACTAAGTCTGTTTTGCCGCCAAGGGAGCGCAGAGGTTTAATATTTATAGACCCCTCATATGATCGGTCGGGAGAATTTGAGCGGGTCGCATCTGCAGTTGAGATAGGATTAAGAAAGTTTGCGACCGGAGTTTACGCGATTTGGTATCCAGTAATGAGTGAGTCCGTTACGCTAGATTTCATACAGAGGGTGAAAATATATAGAGGTCAATCGCTACTTCGATCCGAAATACATTTGTCCCAGGCACTGTTCCCTGGTTTGATGAGTGCTTGTGGACTTCTTATAGTGAATCCCCCGTTCCAGTTCGAGTTGGTTGCGAAAACTATTGGTAGTTGGTTGTTGGACAAATTTGATTCCTCTCATAACGGCCGGTTAGTTAATCAAATAATAGATTAGGCTCATGAGAGGCCTTACGGATAAGCATTCCCTAGCGCAACTCAAACCGAATGAGTGTGTGGTGATTAAAGATCCTTTGAGTGATTATCTAGCTCGGGTAGAGTACGTTTCGAGCTCTAACTTGAGATCCGCTCATCTGTCTACTGAGCGAAGCCGCAAGGAGATACCTAGGCGATCGATATTAGGCGCAATTTTCCACCGGTTAGTACTTGAGGAATCTAATGGCTTTAATCTAGATGTAGCTGATATCAATAACGGTTGGACACATCACACGATCAATCAATTCGAACTGCAAAACATTAAAGGTGCGCGCGAAAAACTGGTGCAATGGTCCGACAAACTGTTTTGTAGATGGGTTGAACTGGGCGACACAGAAACTTCGATATATTGGAGAGATGACTCCGGAAATTCGTGGCGTGCTAGGCCAGATTTGATTGTTGGGGACTTAGTGATTGATCTAAAGACTTTTTCGGGTAAAAATCAGAAAGGTTTTTTAAAAAGCCCAAACCGCAATGGCTTCCTAATTCAAGCAGGCCACTATTTGGAGAGTCTGAAATACCTAAGTGATCGACCCTACAGGTTTGGATTTTTATGTGTTGACTTAACAGCGCCTTTTCGGATTCGGTTAGACGTTTTAGATGAGTTGCAGATTGTTTTAGCAAAAGAGCTGTTGTCTCAAGCAAAAGAAAACTATTTCAAAAAAATTGTTGGTGTGTCGAGATAATATTCAGAATCGAGCTTATTTTCAAAATGAAAACACCTTCTCTTGGATAGGCCATTTACCTTTTTCAGTGATCCCGCTCGGACTGATTTTTAGCCACGAGTACTTTCCATAATGACGAGCCCTCGAAATTAACATTGAAAAATCTTTGTCCGTTATTACTTTTGGGGTGCTAATGAGTAAGGTGGGGGTGTTCGTTATATACGTCGATACCATTACGAAATCTACTTCGGATATGGGCATTAGATGCTCACTATCGATTGCGTTAACTGACTTGTTGAGGTGCTCGGTAATACTAGCGATATCTCCTAAAATGATCACAGGGTCTTTTTTTGATTTGTTAGAATCAGGGGTCTGTTCGCCGTAAGTGGTATTTTCCATAAAATAAGTTGATATGATTGCGGAGCCATCTTGGATATCTGAGGTTAACTGGATGTAGGTGGCTTGTTTTGCAGCGATAAAGTCCCTGAGTGTACCAACGAGTTCCGCCGCATCTAGTTTGCGCCAAATATTAAAATTTGGGTCCAGCTTGATTTTTGTTGATTTGACGTCGTCAACTGAAAGCGCGAATGTTATTTCATCACCTCGCATCAGTTTGGTTGATTCGATCGCGTTAGCATCCGAAGAGATCTCAACATCCAATGGATAAACCCACTTTCCGTCGTGATTGATGGTCATTAAACGTTCAGGTGCGTTAGTTTGCGTTAAATTTGCGCTAAGTTTTGGCGCGCCTACTGTAGGAATCCAGCTATCGAAAAAAACTGTTAAGTTGATATTTGTATGCCTTTGGCAAGTATCTCGAATATCGTGAAAGCTCGCAGATTGATATCGATATGTAAGCCAGAATTCCTTAAGACAATTGATAAATGGCTCATTACCAATACTCTTTCTCAACATATGGAAAAACATCGCGCTTTTACCGTAACCTATTGTTGATGAGGCTGTGTGATGTCGGGTTGTAAAAGCTTGGAGCGATTTCTCATCTCCATCGGTAATTGATGCGTAGTTTCTAAGCCATCCATAACGCATTTCTTTTGCTTCATCTTCGCTAGCGAGCTCTACTTGCCAGTAATCGGCTAAATAAGTTGTGAGTCCCTCGGACCAGTTACCAGAGCTATAATCCACACGTATGCCATTACCAAACCAGTTGTGCACTATCTCATGAGGAAGTGACCGAGTCTTTATGAATGGGTACTTAAGGATTTTTTCACTGATATAGGTCAAAGAGGGCATTCCCAAACCTGTTGGAAAAGGACTTGATACGACAGTGAAGCTAGAGTAGGGATAAGTGCCGATAAGGTTTTCGTAAAAGTGTATGTAGCGCTCACAAAGATCTAGATATTCTTTCGCAATTCCAGCGTTTGCTTTATCGAAGTAAGTTTGTAGCAGAATTTTTTCTTTGCGTCCCGACATAAATTTTTGTTGAACTTGCCACTGTCCAATCATCAAATCGAGACCTAGAATTGGCCTCGTTATATCAAGAGTAGTTATTGCATACCCATCTCTCTCTGTATACGCAATTGGTAAACCCGGCGCTATCGCTCTCAAGCCGACGATTGTTTTTATTGTTAAGTGTGCCGTACTTGGTCGATTGAAAAATGGATACCAAAGCCTGCCGCCCGGCAAAAATGCGTTAGTGGAGCTACCTGACCAATCTACGCGGCCTGAGGACTCATTTATAACGGCATAGTCATTTGACTTGGGCAACGATATTGAATAATTAAATTTGACGGTAACTTTCTGATATCCGTCTTTAAGATCAAATATGTGAGCATCATGGGATTCTGAGATTATGAATCTAGTATCCAAATCTACAGATTCAATTTTTGCTGTTTTTGACAAATAGAAACGCGGTGAATTCGAACTCAATACAGTTTTAGCTTGAACGTGAACGTACCTTTTTTGCTCGTCATACACAATATCTAGTGTGACGTGCGGCGACTCTGCGGCAAACGCGTCAAAGAAAGCCCCGAGGGTTAAAGCGCATAGTAGCCAGTGGAGAACTTTTGATCCTGCCGATGCCTTACCCATTAATTATCTTCGAGGCGGTATTTCAGCTACCAGCTCTGTGATCTCATCATTACGTTTTATTGTGACGGGTAACCAGTATCCGGGCGTTTGATCTTGGATAATGGCAATAAATTCGCCGCTTTTCGCTACGGGTTGACCCGCAGCTTCGACAATGACGTCGTTTGCTTGAAATCCTGATTGGTTGGCAATGCTGTTCTCCAAAACATCTCCTACAACGACTCCGTTTTCACCGTCGATCAAGTAGAGCCCTAATTTATGTTTTTCGTCAGACGCAGTATTCGTGGGCGAAATAAAGATTGCATCAGCGATTAAATCGCCATCATCGTTCATCAAATCAAGTGATGAACATGTACTTCCAGTGTCGGTTGGAATCCAGGTTATAACGTTATAATTCCCGATTGAATTTAGTTGGTGTTTCACTCCGAATCCGTAGGTTAAATGCCCAGAACCAATAATTCCAACTACCAAGCGTGATGTTTCATTTTTTGCGGTTTGCAAGCCTTCCGCAAAGGCCCTATCCCACATTAGTTGCGCCTGAATAAAGAATTCTAGTTGTTTTTCATCGCTTCCTGCATGATGTTGAAAGACTTCTTTGAGTATTGACCTGTATCCTGTGCTAGCAGAAGCTGGTTTTTCACTGATGCCCATATCCGGATCCCATCCAGATGCAGAGATTTTTGATATGACGTCTCTTGGTATATTCAGTGCATACAAAGGCACCCGATTGTCTCGAGCAAAATTTAATATTGGCATATAAAGCTCGACATCAAATCGCCAAGTTTCGTACCAATCTGCTTGAGTCAAAAATTCTGCTAAAGAGATTTGCCCAGCTACCCAAGCGTCAAGAGCAGGTTGGCTCGACTTTGGGAGCATTTCTAGTCCGATAGCGATCTGATTCTGATGAGCCAGCAGAGCCGCGAGCATTTGTGCTTGCCATCTGTGATGCTGTATTTGATCGTGTTGCTCGCCTAGAAGTACAAAATCGATGTCATGTATTCCCTCAAATATTTGTGAGTGAGATCTTGTCGAACCATGTTTTTCATTTGGTATCAACCATTTTCCTGGTGTCTGGCATAGGGTTTCGTGCTCCGATCCCCAAGCAACGGAGGTAGGCAAGACGGTTAACGCCAACACTTGTAGCGTAAATAGAACCAACAGACTTTGATGTGGCTTAGCACGTAGCATGCGTATTATCCGATCTTCGACAAAGGTGACTAAACGCTGTATTGACGATTTAAAAGTGATTAAGTTCGTTTTTTAAATCATTAGGTTTCTGATTCAAATTTTCGTCTTTCGAGTGCTTATTTTTCCGTGAATGAAGTCTTGATGGGCCACATATAGCAGATCTGATATTTTTCTGATGATATGATCCTCGTGCGGATCAACATAGTCATCTGAATGAGCAATAGACCACATGGATGCAATAAGCCGACATTTTTGTTCGTAAGTGAGATGTCCGTTAATGATAGTTGCAAGAGGGTGGTACGAGGTGGGTCGATTTTTCGGCTCAGAGGCTGTCACTAAAAGCTGTTGAGCTTCGATGATGCTTATATTAGCGAGTCCGCTGAGCGATTCTGCAGCTACTGTAAGATCTTCATTTGTTACATCCCTATCGACGCGAGCGGCTTCATATAGCAAAGAGGCTAATGCGGAGTTGATGTGTATTGCTCCCGTATTAGCAGTTGTATCTGTAGATTGTGGTTCCAGTAGTCGAGAAATTTTTTTTATAAAGGACATCATATTGAATTCATCAGTGAGTCTATATTTTTTAAACCAATTCTTTAATATTTAGTCTATCTTACAGGCTAATCACATAACGTTACTATGGTTCGTAGAAACCTAACCGAGCATGCGAAAACATATCAAAATTCGAGGGGCGACTCAAAATAATCTTAAAAACCTTGATTTGGATATTCCGCTTGGAGAAATTATTGCAGTAACTGGAGTGTCGGGTTCTGGGAAGTCGTCGTTAGTGTTTGACACGCTTTATGCCGAGGGACAAAGGCGGTATGTGGAAACCTTTTCCTCTTACGCAAGGCAGTTTCTTGATCGAATGGACCGGCCATCGGTTGAGAGCATAGAAGGTATTCCTCCCGCTATTGCTATTCATCAGGTTAATGCGGTAAAAACATCGCGCTCGACTGTTGGCACTATGACCGAACTTTCGGATTATTTAAAATTGTTGTTTGCTAAGTACGCCAAACTGTACTGTAGAGGCTGCGCGAAACCGGTTGAGGTTGATAATCCAGATACTATTAGAACCAAATTAGCTAATCACAAACTTGGAAGAGTCATAGTCAAGGCACCTGTTGTAGTGCCTGAGAGCTTCACGGCAGAAGAAATCGAGGGTTACCTGTCTGCTCAAGGTTACGACCGATTCATGCGTACTTCTGGTCGGACCGAAGTCGTTATTGATCGCTTTGAGATAAATCGTGTCGAAGAGCCGCGACTACGGGAAGCTTTTGAAGCCGCATTCCGTGTCGGACAAGGTAAGTGCTCAATTGCGCCATATGTAGAGGGCGAAATATCAGCTGATGCAATAAATTTTAGTAATCGTTTTCACTGCGCTACTTGTAATATCGATTATTCTCCGCCCAGTGCAGGTTTATTCTCGTTTAATTCACCAGTGGGTGCCTGTTCAACTTGTCGAGGGTTCGGTCGCGTCATTGGCGTCGATATGGATTCGGTGGTGTCAAACCCCAAACTCTCGCTTGTCGAAGGAGTAATTCGGCCATGGCAGACTGATAGTTACTCTGAGTGTCAGAGTGAGTTACTTGAGTGCGCCCAACGAGGTGGTGTTCCTATTGATATGCCTTGGTGCGATTTGACTCCGGCGCACCAAAATTGGGTTTTAGAGGGTGATCCTGAATGGGTTAGTTGGCGTAAGTCTTGGCCAAGGTATTGGTATGGTGTTCGAAATTTCTTCGGTTGGCTTGAAACAAAAGCATACAAGATGCACATTCGGGTGCTACTGGCTAAGTATCGATCATATTCAATCTGTCCAGACTGCCATGGCAGTCGGCTAAAGCCGAGTGCTCTTTTGTGGCGCATTGGATCAAGTGAACCCAGAATCGAGAATGGAGCAACTCTCTTTGAACATCCAGGTATTGATTTAGATATTGAAAAATTAAAGGCTATTGGTGGATTGTCAATTCATCAATTGAACACACTACCAATTTGGGATTTAAAAAAATTCATCGATCAGGAAAAAGGCCGTTGGCAAGAAGAGATTAAAGATGACTCCAGCCAGTTGATTTTAGACCAGATTCTATCGAGATTAGATTTTCTTGAAGAAGTGGGACTCGGGTACCTTACTTTGGACCGACAGTCCCGAACCTTGTCTGGAGGGGAGACCCAGCGGCTAAACTTAGCGACTGCATTGGGTGCCTC